>DASYLG010000094.1:0-13964 GCA_036009685.1 Iamia sp.
GGCCAGGCGGCCGGCCCAGTAGGTGATCTCCCCCGCGCCGGGGGCGCGGTCGAGGGCGGCGGCGTAGTCGATGACGACCAGGCGCCGCCGGGCCTCGCTCGAGGTGGCGACCGAGGTACCCACGACGACCGGGCTGGCGCCGCCGTGGAGCCGGCCGACCCAGTAGGCCAGCTCGCCCTCCCCCGGACTGCGGTCGAGCACGGCCGGGAAGAGCGCCTCGACGAAGAGGACGTCGGGGTCGGGCTCGGCGAAGGTGACGTTGACGCCCAGCGGCGCGGGGGCCTTGGCCGTCTGGCCGTCGGCGGTCTGGCGGAAGTGGCCGTTCAGCGGGGGCTGGGACTGGGCGAGGATGTCGAGGAGGGGTTGGGGGAACTGCTTCCAGCCGCCGGGGTTGGCCTCGGGCGTCAGGTCGGTGCGGGGGACGAAGTCCGGCGTCACGACGAACGAGAGCTGGTCGCCGGCGACGGTGATCGAGCCCTCGGGGAAGGTGAGGTCGGCCACGGTGGCCCAGGTCGGGGTGGTGAACTCGTGGGGCTGCTCGGCCGCCGGCGGCAGGGCGTAGGAGACGTCGGCGACCAGCTCGCCGGTGCCGTCACCGTGGAGCAGCAGGCTCGGGTCGGCCACCCGGATCCGGTAGTTGCCCTGGTTGAAGTTGCCCAGGTCGAACGAGCCGGGGAAGTCGATCCGGCCCACGCCGGTCTCGGGGTCGTAGATCGCGCCGGAGGTCTCGGGGAAGCTGAACCCGACGTCGGTCTTTGTGGCCGGGGCGGCGGTGGCGTGGGCGGGGGCGAGGCTCGAGCTGGTGAACGCCTGCTGCGACATCTTCCAGGTCAGCCCGGCGGGCGGGGGCTGCGGCGTGTACGGGAAGGAGACCGTGACGGGCGACGGTGCCTTGGCGGTCTGGCCGGTGTTGGTCTCGCGGAAGTGGCTGATCAGCTGGGGCGAGAGGGCGTCGAGGAACGACTGCGGGAACTGGCGGAAGCCGTTGGGGTTGGCCTCGGGCGTCAGGTCGGTGCGCAGCACGAAGTCCGGCGTGGCCGTGAACGAGAGGTGCGACCCGGTGTCGACGATGGTGCCCGGGGCGAAGGTGAGGTTGGCCACCACGGCGCTGACCGGCGTGGTGAAGGTGTGGGGGTCGGTGGGCACGGCCGGCGCCAGGGCGTACGACACGGCGGCGGTGATCGTGCCGGTGGCCCGGCCGGCAGCGATGGTGACCGTCGGGGCGGCGACCCGGATGCGGTAGTTGCCCTGGTTGGTGTTGCCCAGGTCGAACGAGCCCGGGAAGGTGGCGTGGGCCGCACCCGACAGCGGGTCGACGCCGACATCGTCGACCTCGGGGAAGCCGAATCCGGCGTCGGTCTTGGTGGCCGGGGCGGCGGTGGCGTGGGCCGGGGCCAGGCTCGAGCTGGTGAAGGCCTGCTCGGACAGCTTCCAGGTGAGCCCGGTGGCCGGGTCCTCGGCCGCAACGGGTGCGGGCGTCGCCGCGACCAGCCCGACGGTGAGGGCGAGCACGGCCGCCAGCAGGGCCGCGAGCGGCCGGCTGGCGCGCCGCGGCGCGGTGGTGGGGTGGGTGGTGTCCATGGCGTCCCCCGACGTCGGTGGTGGTGGGTCCCCGCACACAGCGAGTAAGGCATGCCTACTACACCTCGTCATTTCACGACAAGGCGTCAGGTCATCTCGGCGCCAGGACCGGCATGCTGGGAGACATGAGTGGACCCCTCGCCACCGACGACGTCAGCCCGGAGCCGGAGGCGCCGGTCCAGCCCCCCTGCGTCGAGATCACCGAGAGCCGGGACGCCGACGTCGGCGGGATGCTCGTGCGGCGGGCGCTGCCCCGGCGGGCCCGGCGGACGGTCGGGGCGTGGTGCTTCGTCGACCACCTGGCCCCGGCGCCGGCCGAAGGTCCCGGCATCGGGCCGCATCCCCACATCGGCCTCCACACCGTGACGTGGCTGCTGTCGGGCGAGCTGGTCCACCACGACAGCCTCGGGACCGAGCAGCCCATCCGGCCCGGCCAGCTCAACGTCATGACGGCGGGCCGGGGCATCGCCCACGCCGAGGAGACGGCGGTGCTCGGCGCCCTCCACCACGGTGTCCAGCTGTGGGTGGCCCAGCCCGAGGCCACCCGGTGGGGGAGCCCGGACTTCGCCCACCACGCCTCGCTGCCGGCGGTGGAGCTGGCGACCGGGTCGGTCACCGTGCTGGTCGGTTCGCTCGACGATGCCACCTCGCCGACCCGGGCCGACACCCCCCTGGTCGGCGCCGAGCTCGACCTGCGCACCGCCGGTGCGAGCACCATCCCGCTCGACCCCACCTACGAGCACGCCGTCGTGGTCCTCGAGGGCGCCATCGCCCTCGACGGCCAGGACCTCACCCCCGGCCACCTCGGCTACCTCGGCCTCGGTCGCGACGAGCTCACCGTCAGCGCCGCCGGCCCCACCAGGGCCCTCCTCGTCGGCGGCGAGCCCTTCGAGGCCACACCCCTCATGTGGTGGAACTACGTGGCGCGCAGCTGGGACGAGGTGCGCCAGGCCCACGAGGACTGGGAGTCCGGGTCGGAGCGGTTCGGCGTCGTGCCCTCGACCCTCGAGCGCATCCCCTCCCTGCCCCCGCTCGCCCGCTGAACGATGGGCCCACGAGGTGCCAGGCACCTCGTGGGCCCGTCAGAGGTCGGCGGTGGGGGTGATGGCCTTTTCGGCGAAGGCGGCCAGGTCGTCGGCGGGGGAGCGGAGGAAGATGAACGACGGGACGACGACGCGGTCGACGCCGATGGCGGCCAGCTCCTGCACCGCGCCCACCGGGTCCTCGCCCATGACCTCGGCGCTGCCGGCCGTGATCTCGATGGCCTCCGGGTCGCGGCCGGCGTCGGCCGCGGTCTGCCGGACGATGTCGACCAGGGTGGGCAGGTCGCCCTTGCCCGGGAAGTAGCCGTCGCCCAACCGGCCAGCCCGGCGGGCCGAGGTCTCGGTGTGGCCGCCGATGTGGATCGGCACCCGGCCCCGGGGCGGCTTGGGGTTGATGCTCGCCCCCGAGAACGACACGGTCTCGCCGTCGTAGCTGGCGTGGTCGCCCTCCCACAGCGCCCGCATGGCGCCGACGTACTCGTCGGTCCGCCTTCCTCGCCCGGCGAAGGGGATGCCGAGGGCCTCGAACTCCTCCTTGAGCCAGCCCACGCCGATGCCCAGCTCGACCCGGCCGCCCGACAGGGCGTCGAGCGTGCCCAGCTCCTTGGCCAGCACCAGCGAGTTGCGCTGGGGGAGGATCAAGATGCCGGTGCCGAGGTGGATCCGCTCGGTCACGGCCGCCACCCACGTCAGCCAGATCAGGGGATCGGGCAGGTCGGTGTCGGGCGCCATGACCATCTTGCCGCTGGGGTCGTAGGGGTACTGGCTCTCGTAGGCGTCGGGGAAGATCACGTGCTCGACGGTCCAGAGCGACTCGAAGCCCACGGCCTCGGCGACCTGGGCCAGCTCGACCAGCCCCTCCCGCCCGGTGAAGCGCGTGGTGTTGGCGAAGGCGATCCCGAACTTCATGGGCGGGGAACCTAGGCCAGCCGCGGTGCCGCCGCCGCTGGCCGAGCGTGCGTTCCCGTGGGTGATCGAGAGTCCCGATATCACGTCGTAGGGTCAGCGAGTGCTGTTGGCATACACCGACGAGTCCTATGACAAGGGCTGCTACTTCACGACGGCGGTGATACTCGACGAGCGGGTCGTGAGGGCGCTCGCGGGGCGCCTCGACAGGGTCGCGGCCGAAGCCGCGGGTCACTGGGCCGGCGCATTGGATCCGGCGATCGAGCTGCACGGGTATGAGCTCTTCCACGCCGAAGGGCCGTGGTTGCCGGCCAAGCGAGAGGTTCGGGCGCGTGTCGCCGTGTACGCCGCCGCACTCGGAGCCATCGCCGAAGCCGAGCCCCACATCGTGATCCGAGGAGTCGACGTTCGGGCCCACAAGCGTCGATACCAGGATCCATGGGACCCCCACGAGGTGTCGCTCTGGCACCTCCTCGAGCGGATCGATGAGCACGCGCGTGGCCGAGACGAAAGGGTGCTCGTCATCGCCGATGAGCTCGCTCGAACCGATGCGGGCAAGCATCGAGCGAACCTCCGACTCTGGCAGCGGGCGGGCACCCCGGGGTTTCGGAGCAGCCGGCTCGCGTCGATCATCGACACGATCCAGTTCGCGCCGTCGGTCGAGTCTCGGTGCCTCCAGGCCGCCGATCTGGTGAGCTTCCTGCACTTCCGGCGGCAGTCGGGCGTCGATCGAGAGCGCCGAGCGATCGCAGCCAACGAGATGCTGTGGGGTCGCATCGAACCGTGGGTGCGTCACCGGTCCAAGTGGGTCCCATGAACGCACGAGGGCCCCGCCGCGAGGCGGGGCCCAAGGCTAGGTCGGCGAGCTGACGAGCAGCTCGTCCTACGAACAAGTGTACACGGTTGGTCCGACCGGATGGCGACCCGCGAACGGCGCCGACGGGTCCGCAAAGAGGGCGTTTTGGGGGCCGGCGACGGTGGCTGGCAGGACGTCCCGTGATGACAGCGAGGATGGTCGGACCAACTGTCCACTGGACCGACAGGTCCTCGGGTGGGCGGGTCTACGCTGCCGGCATGCCCATCGGACCCGTCGCCCGCCAGTCCGTGGCCGACCAGGTCTTCGACCAGCTCCTGCGGGCGATCCTCACCGGCGAGAACGAACCGGGCACCCAGCTCCCGCCCGAGCGCGAGCTGGCCACCCAGGCCGGCGTCAACCGCCAGGCCGTGCGTGAGGCCCTCCAGCGGCTCCGCCAGATGGGCCTGGTCGAGATCATCCACGGCGGTGGCATCACCGTCCTCGACTGGCGAACCTCCGCCGGGCTGGCCCTCCTCCCGATGCTCGTGGTCGCCCACGACACCGCCGTCGACCCCGTCGTCTCCCGCTCGATCATGGAGCTGCGGGCCGTCATCGGTGCCGATGCCGCCCGCTGGTGCGCCACCCGCTCCCCGTCCGGCACGGCCGACCAGCTCCACGCCCTCGTCGACCAGATGGAGGCCCTCGACGGCGACTTCTCGAAGTGGGGGCTGCTGGGCTACTCGTACTGGGACGCCATCGTCGCCGGGGCCGACAACGTCGCCTATCTCCTCGCCTACAACACGCTGCGCGAGGTGGCGGTGGCGCTGGCGCTGGCCGAGCGCATGGCGCCCTCGCTGCTCGAGCAGGAGTGGAGCCAGACCGACCTCTACCGCCAGCTGGCCCACGCCATCGAGGCCGGCGACGCCGACACCTCCGGCCGCATCGCCGGCGAGCTGCTGGGCGCCGGCGTGGCCGCCGTCAACGAGTGGCTGGCCACGCTCCCCGCCGACCGCCCCGCCCGCTGAGCCCGCCCCGACCCCCTCGAGCCCTCATCCTCGATCACCGGTACGGAGGGGGTCAGCCGTCCCGGCGGTCGATGATCTCGAGGTAGCCCTGGCCGGCGATGGCGGCGCCGTCGAGCGTGCCGGTGTAGGCGACGCCGCCGACGTGGCCGCTCCCCAGGCCGTACAGCAGCGGCGTGTCCACGGTGACGACGACGTCGACCCGGTCGTCGGCGCTGGTCCAGTGGAGGACGCGGGGCGGGCGGGTCCGGCGACCGTCGGGCGTCTTCACCTCGTCGCCCCGCTCCTCGACGGTGAGGCGGACGCCGTGCACATGGCGCTGCCCGGGCCCGGTGGTCGAGCGGACGTAGGCGGCGTCGAGCAGCGGCCGGCCGAACCCGCCGAAGCCCGACAGCAGGAGCTGGGTGTCGGCGTCGAGGTCGATCACGCAGTAGGCGAAGGTGTCGGCCGCGACCTTGAGCCGGGCCGGCAGCGCCCACGGCACGAGGGCGTGGATCCCCGCGCTGCGGGCCCACTCGAACGTGCCCGTGCCGGCGACCTCGGTCGTCTCCCCGGCGGCCGTGATCGTGCCGTCGTAGCGGGTGAGCACGCTGAGGTGCTCCCAGACCGGGCTCCGGGCGAACCAGGTGGCGGCGTCGGTGAGGTGCAGGTCGAGGGTGTAGGAGAAGCCGTCGCCCCGACCCTCGACGTGCCGCCGGCGCCCGGTTCCGGTGAGGACGAGGTCGTCGCCCAGACGGACGAACGACCCGTCGGGGGTGAGGTGGCAGTCGAACCGGGTCGAGTACTGGCGGAACGACGCCGGCGCGGTGACCGCCGTGCCCGTGACGAGGCTGGCGCTGCGGCGGGGCCTGTCGACCCGGGCGTGGTCGGTGTCGAAGATCCGGCTGCCGGTCGTGCCGACCAGGGCCATGCAGGCGAGGAACCGGTGCGGGTCGGGCAGGTCCGGGATCATCACGCCGTAGTGCGTCCAGGCCCACCGCCGGGACCCGACGTGGGGCGGGAATACCGGCTCGGCCGGCAGCACCGCATCGTCGGCCCGCGTCGCCCCGACCGCCCGCAACGCCAGGTCGACCGCCCGGTCTCCGATCCTCACAGCGGGCGATCCTGGTCGCGACCTCGCTACGCGGCCAAGACGGCGGCGGCGGTGCCCATGAGATCGCGGAAGTTGTCGCAGTAGAAGGCCCGGCGGACCTCCTCGGAGGCGTCGCCCAGGCTGGCCTCGAACCGCTCGATCGGCCGGCGGCCACCCTCGACGTGGGGGTAGTCCGACGAGAAGAGGGCGACCTCGGGTCCGGTCTGCTCGATGATCCACCCCACGTCCTCGGTGGGGTACGGCGTGAACCGCATCTGCCGGCGCACGTACTCGCTCGGCCGGAGCGAGAGCGCCTGGAGCCGCTCCTCGTGGCGGTGGAAGGCCTCGAAGGCCGACTCCATCTGGCGCATCCACGACGGCACCCAGATGGCGCCCTGCTCGATCACGCCGATGCGCAGCTCGGGGAACCGCTCGAAGACGCCGTCGAACACCATGGTGGCGAGGGTCTGGGCCGGCGGGCCGGGGATGCCCATGTAGTCGACCGACCGGAAGTTCTCCTCGCCGCCGTGGAAGTCGGGCGGGACGGGGAGGCCGCTGCGAAAGTACGCCGGGTCGATGAGGTCGCCGGTGCCGCCCACGTGGAAGACGACCGGGATGCCGGCCTCCGAGGCCCGGGCCCACACCGGGTCGAGCCCGACGTGGCTGGGAGAGTGGCCGGGCGGGCAGCCGGAGGCGACGAGCAGGGCGGCGGCGCCCATGGCGATGGCCTCGTCGGCCATGGCCGCGGCCCGGTCGAGGTCGACCAGCGGCACGTAGCACGACGGCAGCAGGCGCTCGTCGACCGAGCAGAACTCGACCATGCCCCGGTTGTGGGCCCGCGCCGTGCCGTACGCCAGGTCGAGGTCGCCGCCGTGCTCCCAGTCGTGCAGCCGCCGGTTGTGGAACGTGTTGAACACGAGCTGGCTGGAGAACCCGAGCAGGTCGAGGGCGCGGGGCCGGTCCTCGGCCAGGAAGGCGCCGGTGGCGGCGAAGTTCTTGCGCCGCATCACCTCGGCCTCCTCCTCGGCCCGGTACTCCTCGGAGCGGTGGCGCTCGGCCAGCCGGTCGAAGGCGTCGTCCAGGTCGCGCTGCTGCTCGGCCACGTCGCCGGTCTGGCGGAGCTCGTTGCCGCCGGGGTACCGGAGCGGGGCGATGCGGTCGCGCAGCGCCGGGTCGGCGTGGTCCCGCAGCCAAGTGGGCGTCTCCATGATGTGGGCGTCGGCGTCGTGGACGATCCGCCCGCTGCTGTACGGCATGACCCGATGATGCCCGACCCTGTGACCGCCGGCACGCCGCCCGCTCGGCTTCTGTCAATCCTCGTGCACCGCCACGGTGCACGGGGATTGACAGAACGGGCTCAGGGCGCGGTGGCGGCGGCCAGGTCGTGGGGGTCCGTCGGCGGGGTCGCCGCCGGTGGCGCGGACGGCCCGCGCCCCACGGGCGGAGGAGGGCGACGAGCTCCTCGACGTCGTCGCCGAGGGCGTCGATGGCCGGCTGCACCTGCTCGTCGGTGCGGACCTCGACCTCCTCGCGCCACTCGCGCCCGGCGTCGGTCAGCGCCCCGTCGGCCACCAGGCCCCGGTCCACCAACCGTGATTCGGCGGCGTCGAGGTGCTCCTCGCTCCAGGCCCGCGTGCCGGCTGGTGAAGTACGCCGGCCCGTCGGGCGCCGCCACGCCCGCGCCGAACGACCCGGGGCTGGCGTCGAAGCCCAGCGCGACGTCGGCCTCGTGGCATTCGGGCGAGAAGGGCACCTGGCCCACGACGGGCTCGAGCGCGGCTCCGAGCCGGCGGGATTCGTGGGGCAAACTGCGACCCTGATCCCCCTGTGAGGGGGACCAGGGTCGCAGTTCGGGGTCGATCGGGACGGGGTCGGACCCGAGCGCCAGGCCTTCAGGCACTGCGGACACGGCCCCGACCCGCCGGTCTCGATCATGACGGTTTGGTGACGACGCGGGTGGGTATGCGTGACGGTTGCCACGTCTGCGCCTCGCGCATCGCTGGATCCCCCGACCAGAAGGTGAACATATGTCCCACCCCTCGGCCCGATCGAGGCGCGTACCTGCGGGCCTCGCCGTCCTCCTGCTCGCCATCATGTCCATCGCCACCCTGGGCTCGTCGCCCGCCCTCGCCGGCGGCGGCCACGGGGGCGGCGGTGGCCACGGCGGAGGGGGTGGCCACGGGAACGGCTGCACCAACCGCACCAACGACAGCGCCCGCAAGCTGGTCGAGTGCGTCACCATCCAGGGTGTGCGCCGCCACCAGCGGGCGCTCCAGCTGATCGCCGACCACAACGACGGCACCCGGGCCTCGGCCACACCGGGCTACGAGGACAGCGTCTCCTACGTCTCCTCCGTCCTGCGGGCCGCCGGCTACCAGGTCACCATCGACCCGTTCGAGTTCTTCGCCTTCGCCCCCGAGGGCCCCTCCGCCCTCGAGCAGACGGCGCCGACGCCGACGACGTACGTCGAAGACACCGACTTCGGTCTGCTCGACCAGACCGAGCCCGGCGACGTCACCGCCCCGGTCACCCCCATCGACGTCCAGCTGGGCCTCGGCAACACCGCCACCTCGGGCTGCGAGCCCGAGGACTTCGCCACCTTCCCGGCCGGCAACATCGCCCTGCTCCAGCGGGGCGTGTGCACCTTCGAGGACAAGATCGAGAACGCCGCCGCCGCCGGCGCGGTCGGCGCCATCCTCTTCAACCAGGGCAACACCGCCGACGAGGAGCGCCAGGGCATCCCGGCCGTCACCTTCGGGAACGGCAACACCAGCGGCATCCCGGCCCTGGGCACCACCTACGCCCTCGGTGCCGAGCTGGCCGAGACCCCTGGCCTCGAGATGCGGGTGTTCGCCAACGCCTCCCGCGTCCTGACCGAGAGCGAGAACGTCATCGCCGAGACCAAGCGGGGCGACGACGCCAACACCGTGATGGTCGGCGCCCACCTCGACAGCGTGCTGGAGGGCCCGGGCATCAACGACAACGGCTCGGGCACCGCCGCCATCCTCGAGACCGCCATCCAGATGCGCAAGGCCCATCCCCGCAACACCGTGCGCTTCGCCTTCTGGGGTGCCGAGGAGTCCGGCCTCGTCGGCTCGACCGACTACGTCGCCACCCGCACCGAGGAGGAGCTGGCCCAGATCGCCCTCTACCTCAACTTCGACATGCTGGGCTCACCCAACTACGCCAACTTCGTCTACGACGGCGACGGGTCGGACTTCGAGCTGCCCGGTCCGGACGGCTCGGCCGACATCGAGGCCCTGTTCGGCGACTTCTACGAGTCCCGGGGCGAGCCCTACGAGGGCACCGAGATCGACTTCCGCAGCGACTACGGCGCCTTCTTCGACGCCGGCATCCCGTTCGGTGGCCTGTTCTCCGGTGCCGAGGACCCGAAGACGCCCGAGCAGGCCGCGGTCTACGGCGGCACCGCCGGCGCCCCGTTCGACCCCTGCTACCACGACGCGTGCGACACCTACGACAACGTCTCGCTCCACGCCCTCGCCGTCAACGCCGACAGCGTGGCCAACGCCACCATCACCTACGCCCAGGCCCATACCCTCCCGGGCCCGGCCGAGGTGGCGGCCGACGCCCGCTCGTTGGCGGCGGCGACCCCGTCCGCCCCGACGACGGGCCCCCACGCCACGGCCTAGCCCGCTCGCGCTCCCCCGCGCCGAGGCGCCGGTCGATCTAGGTTCGGCCGGCGCCTCGCCGCGTCCCGCCTGCACCACCCGGAGGACCCATGCCGTCGTTCGATCGAGCCGAGATGGAGGAGGCCTTCGTCCGCTACCAGGCGGCGGCCAACCACGCCGGGGCCACCGGCGACTGGCGCCCGTGGGTCGAGTGCTTCGTCCCCGACGTCCACTACGTCGAGCACCTCTACGGCGAGTTCCACGGCCGCGAGGCCGTCCTGGCCTGGATCACCGAGACCATGTCGGCCTGGCCCATCACCCACATGCAGCTGTTCCCGTGGGACTGGTACACGGTCGATGCCGAGCAGGGCTGGATCGTCGGCCAAGTCGAGAACCGCTTCATCGACGCCGGCGACGGCGAGGTCCACGAGGGGGCCAACTGGACCCGGCTCGTCTACGCCGGCGACGGGCTGTGGGAGTCCGAGGAGGACGTCTACAACCCGGCCCACTTCGGCGAGGTGGTGAAGGCCTGGCTGGAGGCGTGGCGCACCCATCACCCCGACGAGCCCGACGGCCCGGCCACCCCACCGTGGACGGCGGCGCCGGCGCCGGCATGAGCGAGCCCGACGTCTGGCCCGAGCTGGCGGATTGGGGTCCGACGCAGGACACCTTCATCCTCTGGACCCAGGTCGTGGGCAAGGTCCGCCTGGCCCGCACCCCGGTCACCAGCCACTGGTGGAACGTCCCGCTCTACGTGTCGGCGCGCGGCCTCACCACCGGTCTGGTCCCGGCCGGCGACCGCGCCTTCCAGATCGACTTCGACCTCCTCCACGAGCAGCTCACGGTGGTGGCCACCGACGGCCAGGAGGACGGCTTCCCCCTCGCGCCGATGACGACGGCCGACTTCCACGCCTTCTTCCACCGTTGCCTGGCGGGCATGGGGTTGGAGACCGAGACGTGGGCCATGCCGGTCGAGATCCCCGGCGCCATCCCCTTCACCGAGGACACCGAGCACGCCGCCTACGACGCCGAGGCCGTCCACCGGTTCTGGCTCGCCCTCGTACAGATGGACCGCGTGTTCAACGTCTTCCGGTCCCGCTTCCTCGGCAAGGTCAGCCCCGTCCACCTGTTCTGGGGCGCCCTCGACCTGGCCGTCACCCGCTTCTCCGGTCGCGACGCGCCGCCCCACCCCGGTGGCGCCCCCCACTGCGGGCCCCACGTGATGCACGAGGCCTACTCCCACGAGGTCAGCAGCGCCGGCTTCTGGCCGGGCGGTGGCGCCGAGGGCGTCTTCTACTCCTACGCCTACCCCGAGCCGCCCGGGTTCCGGGACGCCGCCGTCGAGCCGGCCGCCGCCCACTGGGACGACGACCTCTCCGAGTTCGTCCTGCCCTACGAGGTGGTGCGCACCGCGGCCGACCCCGACGCCGTCCTGCTGGCCTTCCTCCAGTCGACCTACGAGGCCGCCGCCGACCTGGCGTCCTGGGACCGCCCCGCCCTGGAGCGCCCGACGTCCTGAGCGGGGTGGCTCGGCGGGGAGCTCAGGCCTCGGGGACGGCCTCGACGATGCGGACGTCGCGCACCGCCCCGTCGCCGAGCGCCACGAGGGCGGCCTGGTAGGCGTCGCTCTCGTAGGCGGCGACGGCAGCCTCCGCGCTGGGGAACTCGATCACGACGGTGCGCTCGATGACGCCCTCCTCGAAGGCGCGCACGGCCGTGCCCCGGGCCAGGAAGCGGCCGCCGTGGTCCTGCATGACCGTGCCGGCCAGCGCGGCGTAGGCGGCCAGCTTGGCCTCGTCGGTGACCGACCGGAACGTGTTGACCCAGTAGGCCGTCACGGCGGTGTCACCCGCACCCAGCGCTCGCGGACGAAGGCCATGGCCTCCTCGTCGTGCAAGTAGGTCTCGGAGTACCCGCACGTGGCGCAGAGGTAGTGCCACAGGTCGTCGGTCTGGTGCGGCACGATGCCGCCGCGGGTCCACTGCTCGATCTGCGGGCGGATGCTCACCTTGAGGTACTCGCCGAGGCTGAAGCCGTTGCGGGCCCCGTAGACCTCGGTCCCGCTGCACTTGGGGCACGTCCCGGACCGCATCGCCGCCGAGCGTAGATCGACAATACGGTGACGGCGTGCTCCTCCACATCACGACGGCGGCGCCGTGGCGGGTGGCCCTGGCCGCCGGCTCGCACGTGACGCCGTCGCTCCGGACCGAGGGGTTCATCCACCTCTCGCGACCCGACCAGGTCGCCCTCCCGGCCAACCGACTCTACGCCGGCCGCGATGACCTCCTGCTCCTCGTCCTCGACCCCGACCGGCTCGACGCCGAGGTGCGCTGGGAGCCGGGGGTGCCCACCGACCCGGGGTCGATGCGGTTCCCGCACCTCTATGGCCCGTTGCCGGTCGCCGCCGTCACCAGCGTCGTGCCCTGGCGCCCGGGGCCGGACGGCCAGTTCTCGGAGCCGACGGGCCTGCCCGACCCGGCCGATGTCGCTGCCCGCGCTCGGCGCTTCGACCGCAGCCTGGCCGAGCGGCGGGCGCCGATCCTGGTCCCGGTGCCCGGCGGCATCGGCACCCGCGACCCCCGCGTGCCGGCCTCCTACGAGCACAACGCGGTCTGGCTCGACGGCACCCCGTCGGCCGCCGCCATCGAGGCCGCCGGCGACCTCGTGCTGGGCGATGCCGCCCACCGGCGGATCGTGCTGGACGTCCCGCCGCCGGCCGACCTGCCCGTCGGCCGCTGGGAGGTCGACGAGGAGCGCATCCTCGTGCTCGACCCCAGCGCGGTGGTGACCGCGCCCCACGACGTCGTCGTCGTGCCGGTGACCAGCGAGGTCATGGCCGGGCTGTGGGCGCCGTCGTGGCGGCGGGACCTGCCCGGCGTGTCCGACGCCTCGGTGGGCGACCTGGTCCGCCGCCAGGCCTTCGCCGATGCCCACCTGCGGATCGTCGACCTGGCCGTGCTCGGTCCCGACGGCGTCCCGGTCGCCGGCACCCAGCTGCGCATCGACGGCGCCACCGCCGCGGTCGAGGCCGTCCTCTGCGACCCCGACCACCGCGGCGCCGGCCGGGCCACCGCGCTCGTCGCCGACGCCGTGGCCCGGGCTCGAGCGGCCGGCTGCGACGTCGTCTGGCTGCTGGCCTACGCCGACGACTGGCCCCGGCGCTGGTACGAACGGCTCGGCTTCGTCGACGTCGGCGCCCGCTGGGTCGCCCACCGCCGCGGCCGCTGAACGTCGACCGCCCGCTCGCTCACCCCTCTCGAACCGGCGATCAGATCCGGCGGCTTCCCGCCGGATCTGATCGCCAGCTCGGCCGGTCGCTAGGCGATGGGGGTGGCGGGAGCGGGGCGGGAGGCCCGCCGGACGCGCTTGGTGTCGTACATGGCCAGGTCGGCCCGCTCGAGCAGATCGGCCGGGCGGTCGGTTGGCAGGCTGGCCGCCCACCCGACCGAGGCGCCCAGCCGGACCACGCCCCGGTCGGTGGCGTAGGCCTCGGCCAGGGCGTCGCCGATGGCACGGGCCCGCCGCCCGGTCCCGTCGTCGTCGGAGGGCGCGGCCAGGAGCACGCAGAACTCGTCGCCGGCCAGCCGTACGACCAGGTCGTCGGGGCTGCCGACGGCCCGGATGCGGGTCGCCACCTCGCGCAGGATGACGTCGCCCACCCGATGGCCGTGGGCGTCGTTGACCGCCTTGAACCCGTCGAGGTCGACGAAGAGGAGGTGCACCCGGCGGTCCCGCAGATCGTGGGCCAGCCGGCCGATCAGGTGGGCCCGGTTGCCCAACCCCGTGAGGTCGTCGTGGTCGGCCCGGCGGCGCAGCTCGGCCTCGGCCCGGCGCCGCTCGCTGACGTCGCGGCCGATGGCGCAGATGACCCGCTCCTCGGGGTCGACCTGGAGGTCGACCTCCAGCCACACCTCG
>DASYLG010000095.1:0-1999 GCA_036009685.1 Iamia sp.
GCGAAGGCCTGCGCCGACAGGGCGTTGAGGTGGGCCGGGTCGAGGCCGAAGCGCCGGTCGTACTCCTCGGCCAGGTCGGAGAAGGCCGCCGGCCACACGTAGCGGGGCTCGCCCTCGTGACCGACCCAGGACGCCGCGCCCATGGCCACGCTGGCGGCGTCGCCGGGCTGGGACCGCTCGACCTCGACGCCGAGCACCAGGGCGACGTCGTAGCGGCCGGACTGGAGGTCGGCCATGGCCGCCAGCACGGCCAGGCTGCCCGAGGCGCACGCTCCCTCGTGACGGGTGGCGGGCACGCCCCACAGGGCGTCCTCGACGGTGGCCGGCATCGCCCCCCAGTGGCCCTGGCCGGTCATCAGCTCGCCGAAGGCGTTGCCCACGTGGACGACGTCGACCCGGTCGGCACCGACGGACGCGTCGGCGAGCGTCTCCCGCACGACCTCGCCCACCAGCCCGTGGGGCCCGGCCCCGTCCTTGGTGACGTTGCGGGCGAAGTCGGTCTGGTGCCCGCCGAGGACCCAGACGCCGTCGGAGGAGGTCATGGGGCCGAGGGTACGACCGCTACAGGGTCTCGGCGAGGCTCACGTCGCCGCTGCCGCGGAGCAGGTTCTTGAGCAGCTTGCCGCTGGCGTTGCGGGGGAGCTTCTCGTCCCGCAGCTCGACGTAGGTGGGCACCTTGAAGCTGGCGAGGGTCTCGGCGACCCACCGCCGCACCTCGTCCTCGGTGATCGACTCCCCCGCCGCGACCTGGACGACGGCCTTGACCTCCTCGCCGAGGGAGTCGTGCGGAACACCGATGACGGCGGCGTCGGCGATCGCCGGGTGGTTGACGAGCCGCTCCTCGATCTCGACGCAGTACACGTTCTCGCCGCCCCGGATGATCATGTCCTTGGCCCGGTCGGTGATGAACAGGAAGCCCTCCTCGTCGACGTGGCCGACGTCGCCGGTGTGGAGCCAGCCGTCGCGGATCGTGGCCGCGGTGGCCTCGGGCTTGCCCCAGTACCCCGGCATGATGATCGGGCCCCGGAGGCAGACCTCGCCGGTCTCGCCCACGCCGAGGGGCGAGCCGTCGGCCGAGGCGATCTTGATGTCGACCACGGGCATGGGCCGGCCCACCGAGGCGGGCTTGCGGGCGCTGTCCTCACCGGTCAGGGCGGTGGCCACCGACGACGACTCCGTCAGGCCGTAGGCGTTGGTGGTGAAGCGGACGTTGGGGAACGTGTCCTTGACCTTGCGCTGGAGCTCACCGGCCGACGGCGAGCCGCCGAAGGCCACGGTGGTGATGCCCGAGGTGTCGAAGTCGTGGCGGTCCGGGTGCTCGCAGACCCGCCAGACCATGGTGGGCACGGTGGCCCAGATCTGGACGCCCTCGTCCTGGATCAGACGCAGGACCTCGACCGGGTCGAACCGGCCGGTGGGCATGACGATGCGGACGCCGCCCAGCATCGACACGACCAGGTTGGAGTGGCAGCCGGCCACGTGGAACAGCGGGGAGGTCAGGAGCCCGACGGTCTGGCCGCCGCCCTCGGTCGGGGGCTCCTCGGTGGCCATCCGGGTGGCGATGCTGTTCATCATCGTGTTCTGGAGGTTGGCCACCATGCTGCGGTGGGTCGAGATGGCGCCCTTGGGCCGGCCGGTGGTGCCCGACGTGTAGAAGATGACGGCGGCGTCGCCCTCGTCGATCGGGGTGGTGGGCGGGGCGGCGGGACCGCCCGCGGTCAGCTCGTCGAAGCGGCGAACCCGGTCGCCGCCCCCGACGTCTGCCGGGTCGGCGTCGATCACGTAGACCCGCTCGACGCCCGGCAGCCCGCCGTCGGCCAGCACGCCGGCGATCCGCTCCAGCCGCTTGGCGTCGGCCACGAGGACCTTGGCGCCGGAGTCCTCCAGGCCGTAGAGGACCTCGTCGGTCTTCCACCAGCCGTTGAGCCCGACGAGGATCGCCCCGAGGCTCACCGTGGCCCAGAACGTCGTCCCCCACTCGGGGCAGTTGGCGGCCAGG
>DASYLG010000096.1:0-10330 GCA_036009685.1 Iamia sp.
GCCCAAGGCGGGCAAGACGACGATCATGAAGCAGATCGTCCACTCCATCGAACGCAACAACCCCGAGGTCCACCTCATCGTCCTGCTCGTCGACGAGCGGCCGGAAGAGGTCACCGACATGCGCCGGCATGTCCTCAAGGGCGAGGTGGCCGCGTCCACCTTCGACCGGCCCACCGAGGAGCACACGCAGGTGGCCGAGCTGACCATCGAGCGGAACAACCCCGAGGTCCACCTCATCGTGCTGCTGGTCGACGAGCGGCCCGAAGAGGTCACCGACATGCGCCGCCACGTGCTCCGGGGCGAGGTCGTGGCCTCCACCTTCGACCGCCCGGCCGAGGAGCACACCCAGGTGGCCGAGCTGGCCATCGAGCGGGCCAAGCGGCTGGTGGAGACGGGCCGCGACGTCGTCATCATCCTCGACGGCATCACCCGCCTGGCCCGGGCCTACAACCTGGCCGCGCCGGCGTCGGGGCGGATCCTCTCCGGTGGTGTGGACTCCGGGGCCCTCTACCCGCCCAAGAAGTTCTTCGGGGCGGCCCGAAACATCGAGGAGGGCGGCAGCCTCACGATCCTGGCCACCGCCCTGGTCGAGACCGGGAGCCGGATGGACGAGGTCATCTTCGAGGAGTTCAAGGGCACCGGGAACATGGAGCTGCGCCTCGACCGCCGCCTGGCCGAGCGCCGCATCTACCCGGCCATCGACGTGGACGCCTCCTCCACCCGCCACGAGGAGCTGCTGTTCGAGCGGCGCCAGGGGGCCCAGGTCGACACCCTGCGCAAGGTCCTGGGGGCGGTCAAGGACGGCGAGGGGGCCAGCGACGCCGCCGCCCTCGAGCTCCTGCTCGACCGGCTCAGGACCTTCAAGACCAACAAGGAGTTCCTGGACGAGGTGGGCAAGGCCCGCGCCACCGTCTGATCGTCCGCGACCGAGTGGTGGGAATACCGCTCTGTTGGACCAAGATGGAAGACCTTCGTCGGAGCCCCGCTCGGTACCGGGGCCACAGAGACGAGACTGGAGACACACCATGAAGACCGAGATCCACCCCAGCTACACCGACACCAGCGTGAGCTGCTCGTGCGGCAACACGTTCACCACCCGCTCCACGAGCGATGCGGTGCGCGTCGAGCTCTGCAACGAGTGCCACCCCTTCTACACCGGCAAGCAGAAGCTGGTGGACACCGGTGGCCGCATCGACCGCTTCGAGCGGCGCTACGGCGCCCGCAAGGGCAAGTCCGCGACCGCCGAGTCCTGATCGCCACGGCGATCGCCTGATGGCGATCGGCCAGGAGCGCCTCGCTGCGCTCAACGCCGCCAAGCTCAGAACTCTGACCCGGGGCCGCGTCGGTGACGACGCGGCCCCTGGCGCGCTCCCGGGCGGGGCCGGGCTGGTCGACGGCGCCACCGCCTGGGTCCTGCTCGGCGCCGACGCCGCCCACAGCCTGGGCGCGGCGTTGGCCTGGTCCCACCGCCGGGGAGCCGAGACCGTCAACGTCGTCGTCGACGACCCGGGCGCCGCCGGGCTCCTCGCCCGTCGGGCCCTCCCCTTCGCCCCGGCCCCGACGATCTGGCGGGCCGACGGGGCCGCGCTGGCGGCGGTCGCCCCCACGCCCGTGCCCGCCCTGCGCCCCGTCCCCGGGGCCGAGGACCTCCGCAGCCTTCTCGCCGAGGCCGGGCTCGACGCCGTCGACGAGGACGGCGCCATCCTGGGCGAGCTGCTGGGGCTGGAGGTGGCCCGGATCACGACGGGCGAGGACGGCCCCGTCCTCGACGTGGGCGTCGGTCGCTTCGACCGCGAGATGACCGTGATGACCCACGCCCACCTTGCCCCCGCCGACCGCCTCCACCGGGCCGTCGAGATCGTGGCCCAGCACCGTCGTCCCGACGCGCCGCCCCACCCCCTCAACCAGCTGGTGCCGGAGCGGTGGATGCGGGCCGCGCTGGTGGCCGATCCCTCCCGCATCGGCGTCGCCGCCTTGCGCCCGGTGGCGTCGGCCGTGGGCCGGGCCAACCTCAAGGACACGGCGGTCGCCTCGGCCGTCGGGCTCGACACCGCCGGCGAGCCCGTCGTCGTGACCTGCTCGACCGGCGTCGACCTGGACCTCGTCCCGGCGGCGGCCGACGACCGGGCCGCTCGGGCCGAGGGGGCCCGCCTGATCCTCGCCGTGCCGGCGCGCGACGCCCTGCCCCTCACCCGCGACCTGGCGGCCCGCCTGGCCCATCCCGCCGACGTCGTGGGTCTCGACGGCGAGTGGCGCATCCCCTGGGTGTAGGGCAGCCACTCGGTCCGGCGAAGCGCGGGCGATCTCGCACTGGCTGTCACCCCCGTTCCGGATGATGCTGGGACCCCCATGGGTCGTCCGCATGGAAGGACCACACGATGCCGCTCTCAGGAGACCCCTACGACACCGACACGCTGGAGGCACAGCGATCCCGACAACGGAGGTGGCTGGCCGAGATCCCTCGCCATGTCCTGCCGCAGATCGCCCGGCCCGATCCGGAGCCCGCCGGTGACGCCGCCCGGCAGACCGAGTCGTGGCTGCGGGAGCTGGCCGACAGCCAGATCGAGGCCCTCGACGAGGGGGCGGTGCGCGCTCTCGATGCCATGGTCGCCGTGGAGAAGATGGCGGTGCTGCGGCGCCTGTCGCAGGGGGTGAGGGTCGAGGCGCCGGGAAGCACCGGTCCCGGTCCGAGCGAGTTCTCGCGGTTCGTGGCCGAGGTCCAGGACCGGGCGGAGCAGTCCCTCCAGGTGTACCGGGAGACGAACCCGGGCGTGGACGCGCGGCCGTACCAGGCCGCCATCGTGCTGCTGGTCCTGGCCGACCTCCACGCCGGCGACGGCGTCGTCGACGGCCGGTTCGCCTCGTTGGCCGCCGGCCGGGTCTAGCGCCGGGTCAGGGGGCGGAGGCCGGGATGGTGATCATCCGGCGCTCGACGTAGAAGCCGCCGAACGGCACGGCCGACATGACGAGGGCCAGGACCGTCTGGCCCGTGCCCCAGCCCTGCTCCTCCCGACCCATCAGCACGAGCACGGCGTAGACGAGGAAGATCGTCCCGTGGGTCGGGCCCATGAGCGGCACCCCGCCCTCGCCGCCGGCGTCGAAGGCGTACTTGGCGATCACGCAGCCGAGCAGCACGAGGTACGACACGCCCTCGAGCCGCGAGACGATCCGGAGGAGCTTCGCCACCGAGGGCATCGAGACGGCGGGGGCGGTGGGCTCGGTCACCCCGAGAGGATGGCGAGCGGAAGCACCGCCGTGCCAGACGGGACGTTCCCCCGTCCGCCATGATCGAAGGGTGACGATCCAGCCCGACCCCGACCGCCGCCCCTGCTCGGCGCCGGCCTCGCCGGCGACGTGACGCCCGGAGGTGGACGCTGATGGCGGCCCAGTGGGAGCGCTGGCTCCGCTACGCCAAGGCCAAGCTCGACGACACGGTGAAGAAGGGCGACGCCGAGCTCGACCGGCGCGAGGCCGAGCAGCGGGCCCGGGTCGAGGCCGAGCCGTGGCTGGCCAGCGAGGGCGACGCCCCCACGCTCGACGAGGCGCGGGCCCGCATCGAGCACCAGGCCCGCCAGGCCGAGGAGGCCGACCGGGCCCGGAAGGCGACGGCGCCACCCCCGGCCCCGTCGGCCCCGACCGACGGTGCGCCGACCCCTGGCGGCCCGCCGGCCGCTGACGCTCCGCCGGCCGCTGACGCTCCGCCGGCCGCTCCGGCCGCGCCGCCGCCGCTGGCCACCGATCCCCAGCTGGGCTCGATCGACTTCGCGGCCCAGCAGCGGGCGGCGGACCAGCGCCTGGCCGCCATGCGCAAGGAGCTGGGCCTCGACGCCGAGGACCCGCCCCCGCCCTAGACCGACCGGATGAGGGCGCAGGGCTCCCCGCTACCGTGGCCCTGATGCTGGAGCGACTCGATGAGCTGGCCCGCGAGCTGGCCGATGTCGAGGCCCAGCTGTCGGACCCCGACGTCTACGCCGACCAGGCCCGGTCGGCCGACCTCGGCCGGCGTCACAAGGAGCTCGAGGCCATCGTGTCCCGCGCCCTCCTCCTCCGGTCCCGCACCGACGACCTGGCCACGGCCAAGCAGATGCTGGTCGAGGCCGAGCCCGACGAGAAGGAGATGATGCGGGAGGAGGTGGCCGAGACCGAGGCCGACATCACCCGGCTCACGGCCGAGATCCGCCTGCTCCTCCTGCCCCGCGACCCCAACGACGACCGCAACGTCATCGTCGAGGTGCGGGGCGCCGAGGGGGGCGAGGAGGCCAACCTCTTCGCCCGCGACCTGTTCGAGATGTACAAGGCGTGGATCGCCAACCGGGGCTGGGCCCTGTCCGTCATGGAGGCCGACAGCTCGCCCATGGGCGGCTTCGAGTCGATCACCTTCCAGGTGAAGGGCGACGGCGCCTGGGCCCACCTCAAGCACGAGGGCGGGCCCCACCGGGTCCAGCGGGTGCCGGTCACAGAGTCGCAGGGTCGCATCCACACCTCGTCGGCCACCGTCACGGTGCTGCCCGAGGCCGACGAGGTCGACGTCCAGATCGATCCCAACGACCTCCAGATCGACGTGTACCGCTCGTCCGGCCCCGGCGGGCAGTCGGTGAACACCACCGACTCGGCCGTGCGCATCACCCACCTGCCCACCGGCCTGGTCGTGGCCATGCAGGACGAGAAGAGCCAGCTCCAGAACAAGGAGAAGGCCCTGCGCGTCCTGCGCAGCCGGTTGCTGCGGGCCCGGCAGGAGCAGGCCGAGGCCGAGGCGTCCGAGGCCCGGCGCAGCCAGGTCGGCGGGGGCGGTCGCAGCGAGAAGATCCGGACCTACAACTTCAAGGAGAACCGGGTCAGCGATCACCGCATCGGTCTGACGCTCTACAAGCTGGACAAGGTGCTGGCCGGCGATCTCGACGACGTCAGCGACGCCCTGGTGGCCGACGAGCAGACCCGCCGCCTCACCGCGTCCGGGGTGTGATGGCGGACGAGCCGGGGGCCGGCGACGGGACCGTGCCGTGGCGGGCTCTGCTGGCCGAGGCCGTGGCCACGCTCGAGCACGGCGGGGTCGAGGGGGCCGAGGTCGACGCCCGCCGCATCATCGAGGAGGCCACCGGTCACGACGGTGCCGCCCTCTTCGCCCATCTCGACGATCCGGCGACGGTGAACGGCGTGGCCGCCCTCGACCGCATGGTCGAGCGCCGCCTCGCCGGCGAGCCCCTCCAGTACGTCCTGGGCCGCTGGAGCTTCCGCACCCTCGACCTGATGGTCGACGAGCGCGTCCTCATCCCGCGGCCCGAGACCGAGGGCGTCGTCGATCACGTCCTGGCCGAGCTGGAGGCCCGCCGCGCCGCCGGCGCCGACCCCTCGGCGGTCGCCCCGGTGGTGGTCGACCTGGGCTGCGGCTCGGGCGCCATCGGGCTGGCCGTGGCGGCCGAGTGGCGGGGCGCCGAGGTCCACCTGGTCGACGTGTCGGCCGACGCCGTCGCCGTGACCCGGGCCAACCTGGCCGGGCTGGGCGTGGCCGGCAGCACCGTCCTCGTCCACGAGGGCTCGTGGTTCGGGCCCTTGCCCCCCGACCGGGCGGGTCGGGTCGACGTGGTCGTGTCCAACCCGCCCTACGTCGCCGCCGACGAGCCCCTCCCGCCGGTGGTGGCCGACTGGGAGCCCACCGGCGCCCTCGTCTCGGGCCCCACCGGGCTCGAGGCGGTCGAGGTCATCGTGGCCGAGGCGGCCGACTGGCTCGTCCCCGGTGGCCTGCTGGTCGTCGAGATCGGCGCCGGCCAGGGCCCGGCCGCCCGGGCCGTGGCCGAGGCCGCCGGCCTGGTCGCCGTCGAGGTCCGCCCCGACCTCGCCGGCCGCGACCGCGCCCTCCTCGCCCGCACCCCCTCGTGACCCCGGTGAGCGCGGTCGATCCGGGGCTGGTCGACCGGCTGGTGGCGGCGCTCGAGGCCGGAGAGCCGGTCGTGATCCCGACCGACACGGTGTACGGGCTGGCCGCCCTGCCCTCGGTGCCGGGGGCGACGAACCGGCTCTACGCCCTCAAGGACCGACGGCCCGACGTGCCCCTCGCCGTCCTGGTCGCCGGGCCCGAGAGCCTCGACGAGGTCGCCGCCGCGGCCGACCCCCGTGCGACCGACCTGGTGAGCCGGCACTGGCCGGGACCGCTCACCCTCGTCGTCCGCCGGCGTCCGACCCTGGCCGTCTGGGACCTGGGCGGCGACCCCGGCACCATCGGCGTCCGCAGCCCCGACCACCCGCTGGTCCGGGCCGTGGCCGAGCGGGTCGGCCCCATCGCCACCACCAGCGCCAACCGCCACGGCCGGCCCACGCCGGCCACCGCCGCCGAGGCCGCCGCCTCGCTCACCGGCCCGGTGGCGGTCGTGGCCGACGGCGGTCCCCTGGACGGGCTGGCCAGCACCGTGGTCGACCTCACCGTCGAGCCGTGGCGGATCCTCCGCCAGGGCGCGCTCGACATCGGGTGAGGACACTCCGGCGGCGGTCTTTCGCCCACCGCTCGCACGTGCCAGCATCCCGCCCATGTTCAAGAAGCTGAAGCAGGCCTTCGGGGTGGGCGGGCCATCGGTCGACACCGTCCTCGCCGCCCCGTCCGTCTACCCGGGCGGGATCCTGCAGGGCGAGGTCCGCATCACCGGTGGCTCCGAACCCCGCGACTTCAACCACCTCACGCTGTCGCTGGCCGCCACCGTCGAGGTCGAGTCGGGCGACGACGAGTACCTCTCCCGCCTCCTGTTCGCCAACCTCCAGGTCGCCGGGGCGGGCCGGCTCGAGGCCAACGTCAACACGGCGATCCCCTTCCAGATGGAGGTCCCGTGGGAGGCGCCGTTCAACAACCTCCGCGGCCGGCGCTTCGAGAACATGAAGCTGGGCGTCCAGACCCGGTTCGACCTGCCCGGCGGCCGCGACGCCACCGACTTCGACCCCATCGACATCCACCCCCTCCCGGTCCATGACGCCGTCGTCGCCTCGATGGAGCGCCTCGGGTTCACGCTGAAGAGCGCCGACCTGGAGAAGGGCACGATCGCCGGCTCGTCGCTGGGCTTCTACAACGAGGTCGAGTTCCGGGGCCAGGGCAAGATCCCGGAGGCCGAGCTCACCTTCGTCACCGGCCCCGTCGAGACCCGTGTGGTGGTCGAGCTCCAGCGCCGCGGGCTGCTGGCCTCGCGCGATCGCCACAGCACCCTGGCCGGCCCGACCAACGAGATGTACGACTGGGACTCGGTCCTGCGCCAGCACCTCGACGAGCTGGCGCGCGCCAGCGGCAAGTTCTTCGGCTAGACCAGAGCTCGATGCTCAGCGGTACGCGCGTCGGGGTGGCCTTCATGGCCGCCGGGGCCATCTTGATCCTCATCGGCGCCCTCGACGTCGGCCGTGACGACCTGATCCACACGGTGGCGACGACCCTGATCGTCTTCGGCGCCGTCGTCCTCAGCGTCGCCACCGAGGCGACCGACCAGGCGAACGACTAGCTGATCAGCCCTCGAGCTCGCGGGTGCGGCGAGCACCGGGGTGCAGGTAGGTGTAGAGGACGAGTCCGGCGGCGGCGATGCCGATGGGCACCACCGAGTCGCCCCGGCGGGAGTACACGGGCACGAGGACGAAGGCCGACAGCAAGGCGGTCCAGGTCCAGAGGATGAGGACGCTGCGCCGGTGCCCGTGGCCCATCCGCATCAGCCGGTGGTGCAGGTGGTTCTTGTCGGCGTGGGCCGGGCTCAGCCCGCGGCGGGTCCGGCGGACGATGGCCCACATGGTGTCGAGGATGGGCACGCCCATGACGACCACGGGGATGAGCAGCGGCAGGAAGAAGAAGTAGGACCGCCCGCTGACGGGCGTGTCGGACTGCCCGCCGACGAGCATGGTGGTGCCGGCCATGACGACGCCCAGCATGAGGGCGCCACCGTCCCCCATGAAGATCCGGGCGGGGTTGAAGTTGTAGGGCAGGAACCCCACGCAGGCGCCGAGCACGACGATGGCGATCAGGGGCGCCGGGCTGTCGGTCGAGAGCACCGGCAGCACGAGGGCCGGGTCCGAGATGCGGTGGGCGTAGAGGAACAGCGCACCGCTGGCGATGGCGACGATGCCGGCGGCCAGCCCGTCGAGCCCGTCGATGAAGTTGGTGGCGTTGGCCATGCCCATGGCCCAGATCACGGTGACCAGCGGGACCAGGTCCCACGACAGCACCACGGTGCCGGCGAACGGGATGCGGACGATGAACAGGGCGGCGCCCATCCAGTAGAGGGCGCTGCCCGACAAGACGAGGCCGGCGGTCTTGGCCGGCGGGGAGACCTCGCGGATGTCGTCCCACGTCCCGACGGCGCAGGCGATCACCGCGGCCAGGAGGATCCCGTTCAGGGGGGTGCGGACGCCGTCCTCGAAGACGGCGTGGAACTCGCCCATCCGCCACGCCGCCGCCACCCCGCCGACCAGGGCGAGGCACATGGCCACGCCCCCCAGGTAGGGCGTGGGGGAGATGTGGACCCGGCGGTCGTCGGTCTTGTCGTCGATGGCCCCGATGCGCTTGGCCAGCCACCCACAGATGGGGGTGAGGACCAGGGCGATGCCGAAGGCGACGGCGAAGGCGGTGCCGTAGGCGAACGCCGGTGGCCTCATGGCCGCGATCCGATCAGCCACTCGTGATCAGCGCTGGTGCCCGACATCGGTTCGCACGCTACTGCGGCCCGCGCGCCGGTCCCGGCCGCGCACCGGGGAGGGGGGCCCTCTCAGCCGGCGAGGTCGGGGTACGGGGCGAAGCGGTCGCACAGGGCCCGGACCTCGGCCCGCACGGCGGCGATCTCGGCCTCGTCCTCGCGGCCCAGCAGGGTGCGGTGGATCAGGTCGCCGAGGGTGGCCATCTCGTCGACGCCCATGCCCTGCGTGGTCACGGCCGGCGTGCCGATGCGCAGCCCGCTGGTGATGTACGGGGGGCGGGGGTCGTCGGGCACGGTGTTCTCGTTGAGGCTGATGCCGGCCGAGTCGAGCGCCAGACGGGCCTTCTTGCCCGACAGCCCCTCGTCCAGGCTGCGCAGGTCGACGAGCATCAGGTGGTTGTCGGTGCCGCCCGAGACCAGACGCAGGCCGTGCTCGGCCAGCCGCTGGGCCAGCGCCGCGGCGTTGGCGACAATGGCCGCGGCGTAGTCCGTGAACGACGGGTCGGCCGCCTCCCGGAAGGCCACCGCCTTGGCCGCGATGACGTGGTCGAGGGGGCCGCCCTGGGAGCCGGGGAAGACGGCCTTGTCGATGGCCGCGGCGTGCTCGGACCGGCTGAGGATGCACCCGCCGCGCGGCCCGCGGAGGGTCTTGTGGGTGGTGAGGGTGACGATGTCGGCGTACGGCACCGGGCTGGGGTGCACACCGCCGGCGATCAGCCCGGCGATGTGGGCGGCGTCGAACATGAAGAGGGCACCGACCTCGTCGGCGATCTCCCGGAACGGCGCCGGATCGATGATCCGGGGGTAGGCGGTGGCCCCGGCCACGATGATCTTGGGCCGGTGCTCCTTGGCCAGGTCCCGCACCTGGTCGAAGTCGATCCGCTCGTCCGACGGGGTGACGCCGTAGGAGACGAACCGGTAGAGGATGCCGCTGGCGTTGACGGGGGAGCCGTGGGTCAGGTGGCCGCCCTGGTCGAGCCGCAGCCCCAGGACGGTGTCGCCGGGCTGCAGCATGGCGAGGTAGACGGCCATGTTGGCGTTGGCGCCGGAGTGGGGCTGGACGTTGGCGTGCTCGGCGCCGAAGAGCTCCTGGGCCCGGTGGCGGGCCAGCTCCTCGGCCTGGTCGATGATCTCGTTGCCGCCGTAGTACCGCTTGCCCGGGTAGCCCTCGCTGTACTTGTTGGTGAGGACCGTCCCGGTGGCCCGCAGCACCGCCGGCGAGGTGAAGTTCTCCGAGGCGATGAGCTGGATCGTGGTGTTCTGCCGCTCGACCTCGGCATCGATGATCGAGAACAGCTCCTTGTCGTCGTCAGCGGGCCACGGCATGGGATCTCCTAGGTGGGGGCGGTCTCGCCGCGGGCCCGGGCCAGGGCGCCGGGGGCGAGACGTTCGATCAGCCCATCTTGGGCCTCGGGGTCGGTCGCGAGCGAGGCGATCTCGGCCAGCTGCTCGACCCGGCGGACGTGACGGTCGCCCTCGAAGGCGGTGGCCAGCCAGGTGTCGACGATCTCCTCGGCCAGGCCCGTGCCCACCACCCGCCCCCCCAGGGAGAGGACGTTGGCGTCGTTGTGGAGCCGGCTCATGCGGGCCGTGTAGAGGTCGTTGCACAAGGCCGCCCGGATGCCCCGGACGCCGTTGGCGGCCAGCTGCTCGCCCTGGCCCGACCCGCCCATGACGAT
>DASYLG010000097.1:0-2586 GCA_036009685.1 Iamia sp.
CGCTCCACCACAGCGTCGGCGACCAGCCCGGCGCCGATGGCCAGCAGCCAGACGTCCTTGCTCAGCCCGGTGCCCTGCGGCGTCGGCCAGACCGATCCGTCCTTCCGCATCCCGGGCGTCCTGGCGTAGAGGCCCATGAGCGCGCCGCTGAAGGCGGTGAGGGCGGCGCCGGCCACCGCGGTCGGCACGAAGGGCGAGAGGAGGGCGCCACCGATGGCGATCTCGCCGATGGCCAGCGCCCGGACGAACCTCTCGGGCGGGACGTCGGCGACGATCGGGTAGGTCCCGGCCGCCATCCCGTGCACGCCGGCGGCGTGCTCGGGGCTGGCGCTCAGCTTCTCGATGCCGGCGTGGAGCGTGTACGCCCCCGCCGCGACGCGGCCCGGGACCTGACGGAGCTTGAGCGATGCCATGTCCGCCACCGTACCGACGCTTGTCCAGGCAACAACCCGGGGTGACGGCCGCCGATCAGGCCACGGGCCAGGGGAGGAGACGGGCGGGATCGCCCCAGGGGGCGACGGCTTCGGCGAGCGAGCGGCGTCCCTCGGCGGGGTCGGGCCGGGCCGTGATGCCCCGCTCGGCGGCCAGGTGCGACCACGACTGGAGCGCCTTGGCGTGCCGTCCCGCCGGGAGGTGGACCTCGACGACGTGGACGAGCAGGCGGCTCTCGAGCACCTTGCCCGCAGCCCGCGTCGCACCCTCGACGAGGAGTGGCGCGGACGACGCCTCGACCGCGTCGAGGAGGGCGACGGCCTCCGGGTCCACCCCGTCGAGCTGCCAGACGGCCCACTCGGAGCCGACGGCGACGAGGGCCGGCCACAGAGCTCGTCCGACGAGCGTCTGCTTCCCGGCGACGAGCCGGGCCCGGAGCACGTGGCCCTCGTCGTCCAGGTCGTTGAGGGCGCCGAAGATCTCGTGGGCCATCGGGTGCGACCACCACGACCCGGCCACCGGCCCGCCGGCCACGGCGGCGGTCGCCGACGGCAGCACCCGGTCGTGCTGCATCAGCACGCCGGTCACGTCCAGGGCGGCGAGCACCCGGGCTCCGTGCTCGTCCACCCCGGCACCGTGACACCCGCCCCCGCCCCGGTCAACGCACCGGGGCCGCCAGGGAAGAGAGCGGGTGACGGGAATCGAACCCGCATAGCCTGCTTGGAAGGCAGGGGCTCTAGCCATTGAGCTACACCCGCGAAGGGGACGAACCTAGCCGGGTCAGCCGGGGAACCGGGTCTGCGATCGGTCGAAGTACTCCTGCATCGAGGCGAGGGTGCTGGCCAGCGCCAGGTCGCCCTGGGTGAGGATCCGGGCCGACCAGTAGCTCGCATCGGCGGTGCTGGCCGAGCGGCCCAGGAGGGCCTGGTACAGCGCCTGCACCCGGGCCACCCGCGACTCGCCCGACTGGTAGAAGCGCAGGGCCACGTTGGCCCGGCCGCGGGCGGCGGTCTCGCCCTCCCAGTAGTCGAGGTCGCCGCTGCTGGCCGTGCGCCCGAGCAACTTGGTGTAGAGGTCGGCGAGCCAGCCCCGGACCGTGCCCCCGCCGAAGCCGGAGAAGTACTCCGGGCTCGAGTAGAAGCTGGCCGCGGCCTCGGCCACGGTGAAGCGGCCGGAGCGGATCTGGCCCACCCAGTACTCGATCTCGTTGGCCGTGCCGGCCCGGCCGAGGGTGTCCTGGTAGAAGCCCTGCACCAGCTGTGCGATGTACTCGTCCGACGCGGCGAGGGCCTTGACGTAGCCCGGCCGGCTGGCGCCGCCGGCCAGCGACGTGGCGTTCCAGTCGATCTCGGCGGCCGTGGGCGCCCGGCCGAGGAAGTCCTGGTACGTCGCCTTCACGAAGGGCACGTAGGGCGACTGGACCTCGAGGGTCCCGCCCTCGAAGGTCTGGCGGACGCCCTCGCCGGGCAGCCGCTGCGGGTCGCCGGTGGGGTAGCCGTAGCTGCCGCCGGGTCCGCCGGCGTCGATGTACTCGGCGAACAGCGGGGGCGGGACGACGTGGGTGCCGGTGGTGTCGGTCGAGTAGACCGCGCCCCGCTCGGTGGTGACGCGCCGGCCCCGACCATCGCCGACCTGGCCCCGGTCGCTGGTGGGGTACCCCATGCGCCCGGTCGGTCCGCCGTCGTCGAGGTAGGCCTCGAGCAGGTCGCCCCACACGCCGTGGGCGCCGGTGGCGGACGTGAAGTAGATGACGCCGCCGTGCTCGAAGATCGAGGACCGGCCCCGGCCGTCGGACAGGGTGGTGACGCTGGTCTGCACGTGCCCGAGGGCGCCGTGGACGCCGCCGAGGGCCTCGTGCTTGTCGAAGATCGCCCCGTGGATCTCCACCGTCACCTGGCTGCGACGGTAGATGCGGCCCCGCTGGAAGTTGATGTAGACGGCGCGCTTGTCGGAGCTGCGGATGGGGTCGCTGACGGGGAAGCCGAGCGAGCCGTCGGTGCTCAGCCCGCCGTACTGCTGGTAGACGGAGTAGTAGGGCTCGGGCACGCCGTAGGTCGAGCCGTTGGAGAACCGGTAGATCGACCCGTGCTGGAACCGCGAGTAGCGGATGCTGCCGGAGGACGAGACGTCGCTGGTCGGGTAGCCGTAGGCGCT
>DASYLG010000098.1:0-3548 GCA_036009685.1 Iamia sp.
CTCCCGGCCAGGCTGGCCCGCCGCCCGGACGTGCGGGCGATCCGGTGGGCGGCCGGGCTCGGGCTGCTCGCCGCGGCGGTCGACCTGCCCTCCCACCTCGGGAGCGGCGACCAGCTCAAGGCGGCCACGGTCGTGGTGTTCGCCATCGTCGGCGTGTCGCTCGTGATCCTGACCGGGTGGGCCGGACAGGTCTCCCTCGGCCAGATGGGCTTCGTGGCCGTCGGCGCCGCGGTCGGGGCGTGGACCACCCAGACCCACGGCCAGGACCTGGCCGTGGGCCTGCTGGCGGCGGCCGGCGCCGGCAGCGTGGCCGCGCTGGTGGTGGGGCTCCCGGCGCTCCGCCTGCGCGGCCTCTCCCTCGCCGTGGTCACCCTCGCCTTCAACGTGGCCACCGCCTCGTACCTCCTGGCGCCGGACGACGCCGGCTGGATCCCCGACACCCGCGTGACCCGTGGCCCGGTCCTCGGGGTCGACCTCACCAGCGAACGACGGATGTACTGGCTGTGCCTCGCCGTGCTCGTCGCCGTGTTGTGGGCCGCCCACGCCGTCCGCACCAGCCGCCCCGGCCGGGCCATGGTCGCCCAGCGCGACAACGAGCTCGCCGCCGAGGCCCGGGGCACGAGCACCGCCCGGACCCGCCTCACCGCCTTCGCCCTGTCCGGTGCCATCGCCGCCACCGCCGGGTGCCTCCTGGTCCACCTGCTGCAGAGCTACCCGGACCAGCTCCTCACCCCCGACCGCAGCATCAGCACCTTCGGCGCGACGGTGGTCGGCGGGATCGGCTCTCCCGCCGGCGCCGTCCTGGGCGCCCTCCTGTTCGTCGGCAGCGGCTGGTTCCTCGGTGACACCGCCCGCGTCCTGTCCACCGCCGTCGGGCTCCTGCTGGTCCTCGTGCTCGTGCCCAGCGGGATCACCGGCGCCCTGAGCGCGCTGCGGGACCGGGTCCTGCGGCTCGTGCTCGGCCCGCCTGCCCAGCACCGTCGGCCCGTGCCCGATGGCGCCGACGACGACCGGCCGGCCGCGACCGTGCCCGGCACGATCCCGGCCCGGCCCGGCTCCGGGGGCGGCACCGTGGTCCCCGCCCTGCGCGTCCGGGGTCTCCAGGTGCGCATCGGATCGACCGTCATCGTCGACGACGTCTCCTTCGACCTGGCGCCGGGGCAGACCCTGGCGCTGCTGGGCACCAACGGCGCCGGGAAGTCCACCGTCCTCAACGCCATCAGCGGCCTGCTCCCCACCAGCGCCGGATCCGTCGAGCACGACGGGGTCGCCATCACCGGCCGGCGGGCCCACCGCATCGCCGCCCGCGGCATCGTCCAGGCCCCCGGCGGCCGCGGCGTGTTCCCGTCCCTCACCGTGGCCGAGCACCTCACCCTCGCCGGCTGGACCCGCCCCCGCCGCGACGCCGGCGTCAGGGAGCGCACCGACTCCGCCCTGGAGGCCTTCCCCGCCCTGCGGGCCCGGTGGCACGAGCACGCCGCCGACCTCTCCGGTGGAGAGCAGCAGATGCTCGTCCTGGCCATGGCGTCGGTGGCCGCGCCGACGGTGCTCCTCATCGACGAGCTGGCCCTCGGCCTGGCCCCGATCGTCGTCCGCCAGCTGGTCGCCTTCCTCGACCGGATGCGCGCCGCCGGCACGTCGATCGTCGTGGTCGAGCAGTCCCCGGCGGCCGCCCTCACCCTCACCGACACGGCCATCTTCCTCGAGCAGGGACGCGTCGTCCTCGCCGGGTCGGTCACCGATGTGCTCGACCGGCCCGACGTGGCCCGGTCCGTGTACCTGGCCGCGGCGGCCGGGCCGGCCGACGCGTCCGGACCGTCGGACGATCGGCCGGGACCGCCGCGGCCCGTCGGCCTTCGCCCGGCCTCCCGCCCTCCCGCCCTCGCCGCCCACGGCGTGTCGGTGAGCTACGGCGGCGTCCACGCCGTCACCGACGTCGACCTCGACGTGGCCGGGGGCGAGATCGTCGGGCTCATCGGTCCCAACGGTGCCGGCAAGAGCACGCTGCTCGACGTCCTCAGCGGTCTCGTGCCCCACGCCGCCGGTCACGTCCGTCTGGGCGACCGCGACGTCACCGCCACGCCCTTCCACCGACGGGCGGCCCTCGGTCTCGGCCGGTCGTTCCAGGACGCCCGCCTGTTCCCCTCGCTCACCGTCGAGGAGGTCCTGGCCATCGCCTGCGACCGATCGATGGCCGCCCCCGGCGTCACCGACGCCATTCTGCGGACACCGGTCCAGCGCCAGGGCGAGGCCGCCGTGCGGCATCGGGTGGGCGAGCTCCTCGCCCTGCTCACCCTCGGGGACCTCCGCGCCGTGCGCACGGGCGAGCTCTCCACCGGTCAGCGCCGGATCGTCGACCTGGCCGCCCTGCTGGCCGACCGCCCCCAGATCGTCCTCCTCGACGAGCCCTCCAGCGGCCTCGCCCAACCCGAGGTCGAGGCCCTCGGCCGCCTCCTCCGGCGTCTGCACCGCGAGCTCGACCTCACCATGGTCGTCGTCGAGCACGACATCCCGCTGATCTCCTCGATGGCGTCCCGCCTGGTCATGCTCGACCAGGGCCGGATCATCGCCGACGGCCCCCCGACGACGGTGCTCCGGGACGATCGGGTGATCGCCTCGTACCTGGGTGTCGTCAGCTGAGGGCGTCGCGCTTGCGCTCGAGCAGGGCCCGCTCGCGGGCGTTGCCGCAGAGGTCGACGGCGCGCCCCAGCTCGGCCCTCGCCTCGTCCGTCCGGCCCATCCGGGACAGCAGCTCGCCCCGCACGCTGGGCAGCAGGTGGGAGCCGGCCAGCTGACCGGCGGCGACCAGCTCGTCGACCACCCGCAGGCCGGCGGCCGGCCCTTGGGCCATCGAGAGGGCGACGGCCCGGTTCAGCACGACCACGGGGGAGGGGGCCAGCCGGTCGAGGGCCTCGTAGAGCACCACGATCCGCTCCCAGTCCGTGTCCCCGACCGACGGGGCGACGGCATGGCTCTCGGCGATCGCCGCCTGGAGCCCGTAGGCCCCCAGGCCACGGCCGACCTGCCCGGCCCGGGCCAGCGCTGCCCGCCCCCGCCGGACCGCGGCCCGGTCCCACCGGCTCCGGTCCTGGTCGGCCAGCAGCACGGGGTCGCCCTCGGGCCCGGTGCGGGCCGGGAACCGGGCGGCGGTCAGCTCGAGCAGGGCGAGGAGCCCGTGGACCTCGGGCTCGTCGGGCACCAGGCGGGCGAGGATCCGGGCCAGCCGGGTCGCCTCGTGGGCCAGGTCGGGCCGGATGAGGTCGTCCCCGAACGCCGCGGTCGACCCCTCGGTGAAGATGACGTAGACGACGCTGAGGACCGAGCCCAGCCGCTCCCGGCGCTGGTCGGGGGGTGGCACCTCGAACCGGATCTGGGCCGCCGACAGGGTCTTCTTGGCCCGGGTGATGCGGGCCTGCACCGTCGCCGTCGGCACCAGGAAGGCCCGGGCGATCTCGTCGCTCGTGAGGCCGCCGACGACCCGCAGGGTGAGCGCCACCCGCGCTTCGGGGGACAGGAGCGGGTGGCAGGAGATGAAGACCAGGGCCAAC
>DASYLG010000099.1:0-3625 GCA_036009685.1 Iamia sp.
CCCACGCCCGCTCGTCGCCGGCCAGGGCGGCGGCCACCACCGGATCGGGCCCGGCGGTCTCGGTGCTCACGAGGCCCGGCTCTTGATCTCCTGGATCAGCCAGATGTTGCCGTCGGGGTCGGGCAGCTCGGCGAACGAGCCGTAGTCCTGGCGCTGCGGGTCGACGCCGTCGACCTTGCCCTCGGCACCGAAGTGGAACGGGTCGCTGACCTCGATGCCCCGCTGGCGCACGTCGGCCACGGCGGCCTCGATGTCGGTGACGACGATGTGCAGGCCCTGCGCCGACCCGGGCTCCGCCGTGGTGATGCCGGTGCCGAAGCCGACCGAGCAGGCCGACCCGGGCGGGGTCACCTGCACGACGCGGAAGTCGCCGGCCCGGTGGTCGGTGTCGCAGCTGAAGCCCAGCTGCTCGTAGTACGCCTTGCTCCGGTCGATGTCGGTGACGGGGATGATCACCAGCTCGAGCTTCATGTCCATCGGTCTGCCTCCTGGGCGGTTGCCGGCGGGCTCGTGTGCCCGCTCATCACGTCCAACGCCGTCCCGCCCGAGGACTCATCGGTGGCGCGATGACTTTCTTCGATCAGGTCCCGGCAAGGCGCTCGATGACGGGCTCGATGGCGTCGAGGTCGGCGAGCGACAGGCCGATGCTGCTGATGCCCAGCCGCTCGCGCCGCTCGACGAGATCGTCGACGATCTGGTCGACGGTGCCACACAGGGCGTGGGGCGAGCGCAGCGACTCGGCGGCGGGGATCCCGAAGGCGGGGGCCAGGGCCTCGGCCATGCCCTCGCGGTCGTCGCTGACGATCAGGACGTGGATGCGGGTCTGCAGCTCGAGTCCGGCGTAGCGGTCGCCCGCCGCCTCGTGGATCCACCTCAGCTTCTGAATGGTCGCCGCCTCGGTGGCGCTGGGCCCGGCGGCGGCGTCGATCACGCCCTTGGACAGCTTGGGGTTGAGGCCGACGATGTCGGCGTGGCGGCCGGCCACCTCGAGGACGCGCCGGCCCCCTCCGCCGATCACGAGGGGGAGGCCGGCCCGGGGCTTGGGGCTGCCCGACAGGCCGTCGATCCGGTAGTGCTCGCCGTGGAAGGTGCACGGCCCCTCGGAGAAGAGGCCCTTGACGACCTGGACCGCCTCCTCCAGCCGGTCGACCCGCACCGACGCGGGATCGAAGCCGATGCCCGAGTGGGCGTAGTCCGTCGTCATCCAGCCCGCCCCCATCCCCAGCTCGAAGCGCCCCTCCGAGAGGATGTCGAGCGTCGCCGCCTCCTTGGCCATCACCGCCGGGTGGCGGAAGTCGTTGCAGAGGACGAGGGCGCCGACCCGCAACGTGCTGGTGGCGTCGGCCGCCGCCATGAGGGCGGCGATCGGGGCCAGCTGGTCGTCGAGGTGGTCCGACACCGTCATCCGGTAGGCCCCGATGCCCTCGAGCCGGCGAGCCAGCGCCACCCACGACGCCTTGCCCACCTCCGGCGGCGACGAGCACTGGACGCCGAACCGGAACGGCTTGCGGTCGGGCAGGGGGACGTCGGCGGGCACGAGGCCATTCGACCACGCCGCCCGGCTCGGGGTTGCACCGTCGGGCCCCTACGCTGTCCCGTGGCGACGGCCTCGCCGACCCCGGGTTTCTCTCCACGAATGTGGCGGGTACAGACTCGGGACATGGGGTGGCATCTCTACGTCTTGCACGCAACGGGTCCCCGGGCGACCCCGGCGACGCTCTCGAGCTCGGGGTACGCCCCGATCGGCATGCGGATGACCGTCGACCAGGCGCTGGTCGACCTGGACGACGTCGCCCCCGACGGGATCGCCGTGGTCGAGCGGGATGGGCCCGGCCTCCACGCCGTCGCCCGCTTCCTCGACCACGACGCCCTCCCGCTCGCGCTGGCCGGCGACGGGGGCGAGGCGATGACGTTCCTCTGGCAGGGCGGCACGTCGAGCTACGTGCTGTCGGTGTTCCGCGACGGCCGGCCGGTCCGCCGGCTGGTGCGGGCCGACGGCGAGATCGTGGTCGACGAGGGCCCCGCGCTGGCGATCGAGGCCGCCACCGGGTGGTCGGACGAGGACGGTCCCGGCGACGACGAGGCGGCCCTGTTCGCCCTGGCCACGGCCCTGACCGAGGAGGCGGTCGGCAGCGAGGCGTGGGGGACCCGGATGGCCTCGGTCCACCGCCGACGCCGCCGGTGGCCGGATCCGTTCTTCTAGCCCTCGCCCCGGTCCTCGCCCGTCGCCAGAGCCGTCCGGATGCTCTGGTCGAAGGCGACCTGGGCGGCGTCGAAGCCTCCGCTGGCGACCAGGTGGGGCCCGGCCCCGCCGAGGACGTCGATCAGGTGACGCCGGCCCTGACGGCCCCACTCGTCCTCCACCCACCGCTCCAGGAAGTGCGGCTCCCGCTCGGCGTGACGGCGGGGCGTGGTGGTGGCGATGGCCTCCAGCACGGCCGCTGTCAGCTCGGGCACGCCGGCCCCGGTGCGGGCGCTGGTGCGGTGGATCTCCGGTGGCTCGGCGTCGAACGGCCGGGCCAGGCCGAGGCTCCCCTTGAGCTGGTGGTAGCTGCTCTCGGCGCTGGGCTCGTCGTCCTTGTTGAGGATGAAGGCGTCGGGCACCTCGATGATCCCGGCCTTGAGGAACTGGACCTCGTCGCCCCCGAGCGGCTGGAGCACGAGGTACACCCGGTCGGCCAGGTGGCGGACGTCGGCCTCGCTCTGGCCGATGCCGACCGTCTCGACCACCACGCACGAGAAGAGACGGGTGAGCAGCCGGCAGACCTGGAAGGTCGACGGCGACAGTCCCCCCAGCTCGGTGGCCGAGGCCTGGCTGCGGAAGTAGAGGCGGCGCTCGTCGAGCGGCGTCCGCATCCGGGTGCGGTCGCCCAGCAGCGCGCCGCCCGAGATGTGGCTCGACGGGTCGATGGCCACCACCGCCATCGACAGGTCGGGATCGGCGGCGAGGGCGTCGATCGTGAGCCGGGCCAGCAGCGAGGACTTGCCCGAGCCGGGTGTGCCGGTCACGCCGAGGACGACGCAGCCGTCGTCGTCGCCCCCCGCGTCCAGGGCGGCCAGGACGCGGGCCCGATCGTCGGCCGCCGCCGGGCGGGAGTCCTCGAAGACGCCGATGAGGCGCGAGACGGCCGCCTTCTCGAGGGCCCGGGCCCGGTCGACGAGGACGGCCAGCTCGTCGTCGACGGCAGGGAGGCTCACCCCGACGACCGTAGGTCCTGCCGCATCGGCGCGATGCCTACCCTGGCAGCGTGCTGGTGCAGATGCGGCTCCGCGAACCGATCGAGCGGGGCGAGGTCGATCTGCTGTTCCGGCGCTGGAAGCGACTCCAGGCCGTGGTCGGCAACACCTACCGCACCGCCGCCGGGCGGCTCACCGTCACCGCCGTCGACGTGGTCGACCCCGACGACCTCACCGACGACGACGCCCGCCGCGCCGGTCTCGCCGACGCCGAGGCCCTGCGCAAGACCCTGCGGGGCGACGCCACGCTGCCCACGTACCGGATCACGGTGGTGGCGGCCGAAGGGCCCGATCCCCGCTCCGTCCTGGCCGGCGACGACGGGCTCACGGACGCCGACGTGGCCGACCTCGATCGCCGCCTCGAGCGGCTCGACCGGGCCAGCTCGTG
>DASYLG010000100.1:0-8599 GCA_036009685.1 Iamia sp.
CCGCACCTCGACGGCGTCACCCTCCGCCGACGGCGTGGTCCGCTCGCTGCGCTCGCTCACGGGAGCCAGGACCAGCGGTCGTCGGCGGCGGATGCCTCCCACCGCTCGGTCCAGGCCTGGCGCAGCCCGGCCCGACGGGCCCGCTCGCCGGCGACGAGCAGCCCCAGGGCGAAGGCCTCCGGTGCTCCGACGCCGTCGGCCGCCACCACGTCCCGCAGCCACTCCTCGGCCACGACGGTGTCCTGGTGGTCGCCCAGCACGTCCTGGACCTTGCGCAGGCCCTTGGCCGCCTTGCGGGCGGGCCGGCCCACGACGGGGGCGACGGCCTCGGCGGCGTAGCGGACCTGCTTGGCCCCCTTGCGAACCTCGTGGAGGGCCTCGTCGGGGGGGTCGTCGCCCAGGGCCTCGACCTCCTTGCGCAGGTCGCGCCAGGGCTTGGCCACCAGGCCGGGCACCACCGCATCGGCGGCCTCGGCGGCCGCCTTGCGCAGCGGCGGGTCCTCGGCCAGGGCCACGACCTGGTCGAGCAGACGCCGGTAACGGCCGGACCCGAGGACCTCGTGGAGCTCGGCGACGGCCGCGTCCCGGGACGCGGCCAGCCGGCCGCCGATCCCCTCGAGGGCGGGGGCGTCCGCCGGGGCGAGGGCGTCGGCGGCGATCGCGCGCAGCTGGTCACCCATCACGTCGGGGTCGCGGACGGCACCCAGGGCCTCGCCCAGCCAGCGCAGCTCGTCCCGCACCGGGTCGGTGACGTCCCGGTCGAGGAGGGACCGGAAGGTGCGCAGGTCGGAGCGCAGGCGGCGGGCCCCGACGCGCATCTGGTGCACGCCCTCGGGGTCGATGCCGGTGACCGCGGCGGGGTGGTTCTCGATCAGCCGGGTGGCCCCGTGGCGCAGGGCGATGGCCACCACGTCCCCGGCGACGGGCTCGGCGGGCAGGTCGTGGGGAGCGGCCTCGGGCGGGGCCCCGAACCGGGGCCCGACGGCGCGGGCCAGCTTGGGCCGGTTGCCCCCGGGCTCGGCCCCGTTCGCCACCAGCCGGTCGACGACCTTCCGCGCCACCTCGTCGTCCACGTCTGGGGCGATCTCGACCTCGAGCTCGCGGAACCGGGCCGCCACCCGGCCCCCGTCCATCACCGACACCTCGTCGTCGTCGATCTCGGCCAGCGGCAGGTCGTCGCGCCCGAGCACGAGGGTGCGGCGGCGCACGGTCATGAGCCGGGCCACCTTGACCAGCGTCGCCGTGCGCACCTCGGCCGCCACCAGCAGGGCCAGCTCGGCCGGGACGTCGCCCGGCGGCCCGGTGACGTCGATCTCGGACCGGGCCAGGATGGCGGGGTCGGTCGACTCCACCGGCAGCTTCAGCGTCCAGGTCTCCCGCGCCCCCCGCCGGCGGTGGCGGAGCGTGATGCCCCGGCGCCCGAGGCGCAGGTCGGCGGTGTCGAAGTAGGTGGCGTCGAGGTCGACGGTCTCCCGGCGCCGGGTCCGGGCCCCGGGGGCCACGCCGTCGAGGTCGGGCAGCCGGAACCCGGGCCACGCCGACAGCTTCACCTCGCGCTCGATCACCGGCTCATCCTCGCGTGCACCCGGACGTCAGTGAGACCGCAGGTCAGAGGTCATCGTCCTCGTCGGACTCGAGCCGGCGGGTGCGGGCCAGCGCCATGGCCCGGAACCGCTCGTGGGCGTGGACCGTGCCCTCGCCCTTGACCGGCTCCCACGAGCCGTCGGGGTGGAGGATCCACGACAGGGTGTCGTCCGCCAGGTTGATCTCGAGGACCTCGCGCACCTGGGCCTCGATCACCGGGTCGGTGATGGTGGCCAGCGACTCGACCCGACGGTCGAGGTTCCGGGGCATGAGGTCGGCCGAGCCAAAGGCGACCAGGGGCCGGCCCTCGGCCCCGTTGGCGAACCAGAAGATGCGGGAGTGCTCGAGGTAGCGACCGACGATCGAACGGACCCGGATGGTCTCCGAGAGGCCGGGGATGCCGGGCCGGAGGCAGCAGATCCCCCGGATGATGAGGTCGATCTCGATGCCGGCTCGCGACGCCGCGTACAGGCAGTCGATCATCTGCGGGTCGACCAGGCTGTTCATCTTCATGATGATCCGGCCCTGGCCGGGGCCGGCGTCGATCTCGCCCTGGATCAGGTCGACGATGCCGGGTCGCAGGGTGTGCGGCGCCACCAGCAGGTTGCGGTACCGGACGTTGCGGCCGTAGCCGGTCAGGTAGTTGAACAGCTGGGTGAGGTCGGCGCCGAGGGCGGGGTTGCAGGTGAGCAGGCCCAGGTCCTCGTAGAGCGACGCCGTGGTGCTGTTGTAGTTGCCGGTGCCGATGTGGCAGTAGCGCATCATCCCCTGGGGCTCGTCCCGCACCACCAGGACCACCTTGGAGTGGGTCTTGAGCCCCATCAGCCCGTAGGTGACGTGGACGCCCGCCTCCTCCAGGAGCTTGGCCCACTCGATGTTGTTGGCCTCGTCGAAGCGGGCCTTCAGCTCGACCAGGGCGGCGACCTGCTTGCCCCGCTCGGCGGCCCGGATGAGCGACCGCACGATGGGGCTGTCGCCCGAGGTGCGGTACAGGGCGATCTTGATGGCGAGGACCTTGGGGTCCCGCGACGCCCGGCGGATGAGCTCCTCGACCGACGTGGCGAAGGAGTCGTAGGGGTGGTGGACGAGGATGTCGCCGTCGGAGATGGCGGCGAAGATGTCGAACTTCTCGCCGTCGGGCGCCGACAGCCGGCTCGGCGTCACCGGGGGCCAGGGCTCGTCCTGGAGGTCGGGGCGGTCGAGATCGTGCACGGCCCAGAGCCCGCCGAGGTCGAGCGGGCCGACGTGGGCGTAGGTGGCCTGCTCGTCGACGTCGAGCTCGCGCATGAGCAGCTCGCGGATCTCGTCCGAGGCCCGGGCGTCGATCTCGAGACGCACGGCCCGGCCGAAGCGGCGGCGGCGCAGCTCCATCTCGACGGCGGCGAGGAGATCGTCGGCCTCCTCCTCCTCGAGCGTCAGGTCGGCGTTGCGGGTGACGCGGAAGGCGACGTGCTCCTCGACGACCATGCCCGGGAAGAGCTGGTCGAGGTGGGCGGCGATCACCTGCTCGAGCGGCACGAAGCGCTCGCCGTCGGGCATGACCACGAACCGGGGCAGCAGCGACGGGACCTTCACCCGGGCGAAGCGGCGCTCGTCGGTGACCGGGTCGCGCACCGTCAGCGCCAGGTTCAGCGACATGTTGGAGATGTACGGGAACGGGTGGCCGGGATCGACGGCCAGGGGCGTGAGCACCGGGAAGATGCGGTCCTCGAACACCCGCACCATGTGGACCCGGTCGTCGTCGTCGAGCTCCTCCCACGACGACAGCACGATGCCGTTGGCGGCCAGCTCCGGGGCGATCTTCTCCAGGAAGAGGCGCTCCTCCCGGTCGACGAGGATGCGGGCCCGGGCCGCCAGCTCGCGCACCTGGGCCGTGGGCGAGCGCCCGTCGAAGGCGCGGTGGCGGATGCCGGCGGCCACCTGGTCGAGGAGCCCGGCCACCCGGACCTGGAAGAACTCGTCGAGGTTCTGGCTGAAGATGGCCAGGAACTTGGCCCGCTCCAGCAGGGGGATGTCGGGGTCGTCGACCAGGGCCAGGACCCGCTCGTTGAAGTCGAGCCACGAGAGCTCGCGGTTGATGAACCGCTCGGGGTCCTCGGGCCCGAACCGGGGCTCGGACGGCGCGTCCCGCACCTCGTCAGGAGGGTCGGAGACGCTCGTCATGGGCCCCAAGGGTACCGGAGGCTCTCAGCGCCTCCCCGACGTCGAGGTGACGCCCCGGCCACGCCCGGGTGACGCGTCGGCGACACCGCGCCTCAGCGCGCCGAGCGAGGGGTGGCCAGCAGCGCGGCGCCGACGACGCCGGCGTCGTCGCCGAGGGCGGCCGGGAGGACGTCGACGGTGAGCAGCGGTCCGATCTGGGCCGCCACCGCGTCGGCGATGCGGGCCACGAAGGGCGGGCCCAGCTTGTCGGCCACGCCTCCACCGACCACCACGGCGGTGACGTCGACGAGCATCACGGTGCTGGCGATGGCGAGGGCCACGGCCTCGACGGCCTCGGCCACGAGCTCCGTGGCGACCCGGTCGTCCTGGGCCAGGGCCTTGGCGAAGGTGCCGGACTTCATCCGCCCCTCGCCGGCCAGGTCGACCAGGACGGTCTCCTCACCGGCGTCGTGGCGGCGCCGGGCCTCGCGCTCCATGCCGATCCGCCCGGCGTAGGCCTCCATGTGGCCCCGCCCGCCGCACCCGCACGGGCGGCCATCGGCCCGGACGGTCACGTGGCCGATCTCGCCGGCCAGGCCGCGGGGGCCACGCCACAGCCGGCCGTCGAGGATGAGGCCGCCACCGACGCCCGTGCCCATGAAGACGCACAACACGTCGGATCGCCCGGCGGCGGCACCGTGGGCAGCCTCGCCCAGGGCGCCGGCGTTGACGTCGTTGTCGACGGCGACGCGCTCGACCCCGGTGGCGGCGCGCAGCAGCTGGCCGAGCGGCACGGGCGGGACCCAGCCGACCAGGTTGGGGACACCGGCCACCACGCCGTCGCCGCCCACGTACCCCGGCGTGCCCACGCCGAGCCGATCGGCCCCGCCCAGCTCGTCGACCATCTCGGCGATGGCCGTGGCCACCGCCTCGGGGCCCTCGGTGGGGGTCGGGCGCTTCACCCGGTCGGCGACGGTGCCGTCGGCCAGCACCCGAGCGGCGAGGACCTTGGTCCCGCCCAGGTCGACCCCGATGGTCCGGACGTCGCCGTCAGGTTCGCTTCCGCCGTCGCTCACGATGCCGGCGGGCTAGTCGTCCTCGGGCTGGCCCAGGTCCCAGTCGAGCAGCAGGTTCTCGCGCTCGGCGTCGCGGATGACGCGCTCGCGGTTGCGGCGGAACTGCGGGTCGTGGGGCGGGACCAGCTGGAGACGGGCCTGGACGCGGTCACGGAAGGCGTCGATCAGGGCGCGATCGCCGAAGTCCGAGGCGATCTCCCAGTGGGGTGCGACCGGGCCGAGGTAGACCACGCGCGCGTGGCCCCGGGGGGGCTCGTTCGGATCGCGCTCCAGCTCGGTGTAGGTCACGTCATCTCCTCGGTCGTGCGGCCGGTCACCCTACCGGGACCGGCCCGGACGGGCCTCAGCCGCCCCGGCGGCCGAGGATGATCTCGACCTCGTCCTGGCGCTCGCCTCGGCGGTCGTAGCCCACGAGGATGGTGTCGCCGATGGCCTTGGCCCGCACGATCTCGGCCAGGGCCTGGTTGGTGTCGGTGACCTCGCCGTCGATCTCGCGGATGACATCGCCCCGCTGGAGGCCGGCCTCGTCGGCGCCGGAGCCGACGGTGACGTCGTCGACGATCAGACCGGCCTGCTCGGTGATGCCGTACTCCTCGAGCACCTCGGGCGCCAGGTCGGTGCCGGTGAGGGGCTGGGTCGTGACGCCGAGGAACGGTGTGTCCTCGGTGACGCCGTTGCCCTCCTGCAGGTCCTCGATCAGGGGGAGGATGTTGTCGATGGCCAGCGCCAGGCCGATGTTGGAGGCGTCGGGGATGACCGCCGTGTTGATGCCGACCACCTGGCCCTGCGAGTTCACCAGGGGACCGCCCGAGTTGCCGGGGTTGATGGCGGCATCGGTCTGGATGAGCCCCGTGTAGACGTCGATGGTGCGGTTGACGGCCGAGACGATGCCGGCGGTGACGGTGGGCTTGCCGCCCAGTCCCAGGGCGTTGCCGATGGCCACCACGTCCTCGCCGACCCGCAGCGCGTCCGAGGACCCCAGCTCGGCGGGCACCAGGTTCTCCACGTCCTCGACCCGCAGCATGGCCACGTCGTCCTCGGGGAAGGCGCCGACCAGTTCGGCCCCCGTGGCCGACCCGTCGAAGAAGGTCACCGAGATCTCCTCGGCCCCCTCGATGACGTGGGCGTTGGTGAGGATGAAGCCCTCCCGCTCGTCGTAGACGAAGCCCGACCCGGCGGCGACCGGCTGGCCGCCGACCGAGGTGTTGATCGACACCACGGAGGGCTGGGCCTTGTCGAGGATCTGCTGGATGTCCAGGCTCTCGCCCACGCCCATGTCCGACCCGCTGCCGACCTCGGTGGTGGCGCTGCCGGTGGACTCCTGCACCGGGGTGTCGTCGTCGGTGGCCAGCACCAGCCCGGCGGCGACGAGGGCGGCGACGACCGCACCCACCAGCCCGCCGACCAGGGCCGACATCAGCCGGCTGCCCCGATCGCCGGCCGGCGGGGCGGGGCGGGGCGCCGAGGCGGGGGCGGGCCCGCCGGCCGGGCTGCGGTAGCCGGGCGGGTGGGGCGGCATCCCGCCACCACCGGCGGACGGCGGGCCGCTGGGGTATCCGCCGTTCCAGTCGGTCGGGGCCCAGGGCCGGGCGGGGCCGGGGGCCTGACCGGGTGGGGCCCAGGCGCCGGTCGTGGTGGCGGCCCCGCCGCCCGACCAGGCACCGGTGGTGGTCGAGGGTGGACCCGCCGGAGGCGCCCAGGTGGAGGTGGCGCCGGTGTCACCGGGACCGCGAGGGGCCCACGGGTGGGGCGGACCTCCGGACGAGGACGGCGGGTAGGACACGAGATCTCCTTCGCTCGGGCCGGCAGACCCGGTCAGAGGCGATCCACGCTACCTCGGCCCCCTCGCCGCCCGACCGGCGGGCCGACCCCTCTGGGAGGCCGACGGGGAGGGGTCCCCCCTCACCGCCCTTCCCACCCAGCAAGGGAACGTCCATGGTGGGTCCTCAGCCTTTACCTCCCCTTGACCGCACATCTGGGAAGACCCATCCGGACCACCCGCCCCGGCGAACCCTCTCGGGCCAAGGTGCTGACCGACGAGGTGACCACGTGAACGAGTACCAGATCGCCAAGTGGATGCAGAAGGGCAGCTGCGCCCACGAGCCGCCCTCGACCTTCTTCCCGAGCGACGGCGTCGGCGTCGAGGTGGCCCGGCGCATCTGCGCCACGTGCCCGGTCAAGGACCGCTGCCTCGACTACGCCCTCGAGCACCGCATCGAGCACGGCGTCTGGGGCGGCTGCTCCGAGCGTGAGCGCCGCCGCATCCTCCGCCGCCGCCGCCTCGCCGCCCAGGGCCTCACCGAAGACCACGTGGTGAGGACCTAGTCGTAGCGCCTAGGAGCTGTAGCCCCTAGGAGCTGCTTCTAGGGCTGGTTGTTGCGGGATTCGGCTTCGCGGCGGGCGAGGTCAGCCTCCCGGCGGGCCAGCTCGGCTTCGCGCTCGGCGGCGGTGGCGACCGGTGGGGTGGCCGGCGACGCCGGGTCGCTGCCCCGGCGCAGGGCGGCCCTCTCGGCCTCGTCGTTGGCCGACTCGAACTCGCGCCGGGCCTCGCCCAGCGAGCGGGCCAGCTTGGGCAGCTTGGCCCCGCCGAACAGGACGAGGACCACCACCAGGACGATCAGCAGCTCCGGGGCACCGAGGTTCACGCCCTCCACCCTACCGCCGACCCGCCGGAACGAACAGGTCGGGCGTCGGCGTCCGGCATGCTCGTCGGCGTGCTGGAGTGCGTGGTGAACATCAGCGAGGGCCGCCGTCCCGATGTGGTGGCGGCCATCGCGGCGGTCGCGGGCGCCGACCTGCTCGACGTCCACGGCGACGCCCACCACCACCGGAGCGTCCTGACCCTGGTCGGCGAGACGGCGCCCCGAGCGGTGGCGGAGGCGGCCGTCGCCCGGCTCGACCTGCGGGACCACGGCGGCGTCCACCCCCGCATCGGGGTCGTCGACGTGGTGCCATTCGTCGCCCTGGACGACACGCCGGAGGCGGAGGCCGTCGCCGCCCGGGACCGCTTCGGGGCGTGGGCGGCCGCCGCGCTGGGGGTCCCGGGCTTCGCCTACGGCCCCGAGCGGACCCTGCCCGAGGTCCGGCGCCAGGCCTTCTCGGCGCTGACCCCCACCTGGGGCGCGACGGCGCCGCACCCCACGGCCGGCGCCATCGCCATCGGCGCCCGGCCCCTGCTGGTGGCCTACAACCTGTGGCTGGCCCCCGGCACCGATCTGGCCGTCGCCCGGCAGGTGGCCCGGGTGGTCCGCACCCCGGAGGTCCGCACCCTGGGCCTGGCGGTGGGCGACGAGGTGCAGGTCTCCATGAACCTGGTGGCCCCGCTCGAGGTCGGGCCGGCGGAGGTGTGGGACCGGGTGGCCGCGCTCGCCCCCGTGGCCCGGGCCGAGCTGGTCGGGCTGGTCCCCGAGAGCGTGCTGGCGCGGGCCCCCGAGGCTCGCTGGGAGCAGCTCGACCTGGGTCCCGATCGGACCATCGAGGCCCGCCGGGCCGGACGCCGCTGACGCCTCATCCGCAGGGCGCCCTTGCGCTCCGGCGCTGGACAGGTCAAGATCACACCGTTGTAATTCCACGTGTGCTATTGGGCCGTCGCCGATGCCATGGGACAGGAGGCCACCGTGCACATCTCCAGCGAGACCACCGAAGCGCCAGGCTGGCAGGACTTCGCCAACTGCCTGGGCGTCGATCCCGACCTCTTCTTCCCCGAGCGGGGGGCGTCGACGCGCGAGGCCAAGGAGGTCTGCCGCGGCTGCGTGGTGCGAGAGGACTGCCTCGAGTACGCCCTCGACAACGGCGAG
>DASYLG010000101.1:0-3011 GCA_036009685.1 Iamia sp.
GATGGTGGTCGCCATCACCAGGGCCACGGGCAGCGTGGCCCGCGGCTCGAAGGCGGCGACGGCGAGGCAGAGCAGCATGTCGGAGAGGGGGAGCCAGGAGGCCGGCTGACCCCGGGCCGAGACGACCCGGTGGTTGGCGGCGTTGGCGGCCAGCCCCAGCACGAGGACCGGCGGGCCGATCCACCAGTGGAACAGCAGGCTGGCGGCCAGGGAGAGGACGGGAACGCCCACGTAGCGGACGCGGACGAGCTGCTGCCACCGGTCCTGGGTCCAGCGCTCGAGCTCGGGAGACACGTCGCGCCCGATGGCGCGCACGGCCCTCCCCATCGCTCCCCGACCCACGTCCATCATCCTGCACCACCACGAAACGTGTGTCTACGAACACGTGGAGTGACGGGTGGCCGGCTGGGGGCCGATCGGGGTCGGCGCCCTACGCTGGCGGCCGCCCCACGGACCTCAGGAGGAGACCCACGGTGACCGTCCACGAACGCCCTTTCGGCCGAACCTACGAGGAGTTTGAGGTCGGGGACGTGTATCGGCACTGGCCGGGCAAGACGATCACCGAGTACGACGACCACCTCTTCTGCATGATCACGATGAACCACCACCCGCTCCACACCAACGACTGGTACGCCGAGCAGGCCCCCCAGGGGCGCAACGTGGTGGTCGGGAACCTGGTGTACTCCCTGGTCCTGGGCATGAGCGTCCCCGACGTGTCGGGCCAGGCCGTGGCCAACCTCGAGGTCGAGGTGCTCAAGCACTCCAAGCCCACGTTCCACGGCGACACGATCCACGCCGAGACCCGGGTCCTCGACAAGAAGCTCACGTCGAAGGGCGACCGCGGCATCGTCTCGGTCGAGACCAAGGGCATCAACCAGCGCGGCGAAGAGGTCTGCTACTTCCGGCGCAAGGTGATGGTCTGGACCGAGGCCGAGGCCCCCAAGCGGCCCCGCCCCTACGACGTCGACACCGTCTGGGCCGACCCCGAGGCCTGATGCCCGACGCCGATCCCCGGGTGATGCGCGCCGCCGCGGAGGGGTTCTCCGCCGGGGCCGACGACTACGAGCGGGGCCGTCCGTCGTACCCGGCCGACGCCGTCGAGGTCCTGTGCCGCGAGCTGGGCATCGGCCCGGGGGCCCGGGTGCTCGACCTGGCCGCCGGCACCGGCAAGCTCACCCGCCTGCTCGTCCCGACCGGGGCCGAGGTGGTCGCCGTCGAGCCCGTCTCGGAGATGCGGCGGCGGCTCCGGGCCAACGTCCCGCAGGCCCTCGTCCTCGACGGGACGGCCGAGAAGCTGCCGCTACCCGATCGCTCGGTCGATGCTGTCACCGTGGCCCAGGCCTTCCACTGGTTCGACGCCGAGGTGGCGCTGAAGGAGATCGCCTGGGTGCTCAAGCCGGGCGGCGGCCTCGGTCTCGTGTGGAACGAGCGCGACACCCGGGAGCCGTGGGTCGACGAGCTGAGCCGGCTCATCCGCTGGAACGACCGGGGCGAGTACCAGGTGCCGTACACGACCGAGGTCGACTGGGCCGGGCGGATCGACGGCCTCGACGTCCCCTTCGGGCCGGTGAGCCGCTACGACACCACCTACCGCCAGCCCATGGACCCCGACACGCTGGTGGCGCGGGTGCTGTCGACGTCCTACATCGCCTCGCAGCCGGTCGATGCCCGGGACGCCCTGGCTGCCAAGGTGCGCGCCCTGGTCGCCGATCTGGGCGAGACCTTCGAGCTGCCGTACCAGACGGTCGTGTACTGGTGTCGAAGGGACGTCTGACCGATCCCTCCGGCCTCGTCGTCGACCTGGCGGCGTGGTTCGGCTCGTCGGGACGCGACCTCCCGTGGCGGCGCACCCGCGACCCCTGGGCGATCCTCGTCTCGGAGCTGATGCTGCAGCAGACGGGTGTGGCCCGGGTCGAACCCCGCTTCCACGCCTTCCTGGCCCGCTTCCCCACGCCGGCGGCCTGCGCCGCGACGCCGGCGGGTGACGTCGTCGACGAGTGGCAGGGTCTGGGCTACAACCGCCGGGCCGTCAACCTCCACCGCGCCGCCGTCGCCGTCGTGGCCGACCACGGTGGGGCGCTGCCGACGACGCTCGACGGGCTGCTGGCCCTGCCCGGCGTCGGCCCCTACACGGCCCGCGCCGTCCTGGCCTTCGCCCACGAGCAGCCGGTGGCGTGCATGGACGTCAACGTCACCCGGGCCCTGTCCCGCCTCACCGGGTCGCCCATCGACCAGGCCACCGCCGACGGCCTGGCCGTCACGGCCGAGGAGCACGCCCCGGGCGGCGCCTGGGCCTGGAACCAGGCCGCCATGGAGCTGGGCGCCACCGCCTGTCGCCCTCGACCCGACTGCGCGGCCTGCCCGGTGGCGCACCGCTGTGCCTGGCGGGCGACCGGTGCCCCCGACCCGTGGGTCCGTCAGCGGCCGCAGTCCCGCTTCGAGGGGAGCGATCGCCAGGGCCGGGGCCGGCTGGTCGACGCCCTGCGCCGGGCGGCGGTGGCCGAGACCGACGTCCCCTCCGCCATGGGCTGGCCCGACGACGTCGAGCGGGCCACCCGCGTCGCCGCCACCCTCCTCGCCGACGGCCTCGCCGTGCTCGACGACCACACCGGCCTCTGGCGTCTGCCGTAGGCGCGTCGGCCCTACGGCACGTCGACGGTCCTGATCCCCACCGGGTCGGGGTCGTCCGACTCGGGGGCGCGGGGGCCGAGCACCAGGTACGAGGCCGTCCGCCCCCGCCAGACCAGGCGGTTCGCCTGCTTGTCGAGGTCCAGCGGCACCGGCCGGCCGATGCTGTCGATCACGACCGACGTCGGCTCGCCGATGGGGTCGCTCCCCATGTCGCCGGCCACCACGACGGGGCCGGCCGCGCCCCCGGACGTGACGTCCTCGATGAAGGCGCTCTGGCCGGTGTCGTACGGATCCGGGGGCTCGTCCCACGTCCCGTCCTCCCGCGAGACGAAGAGACCGGGAGGGGAGTCGCGACCCCCGATCGCGGCGAGGACGACCCG
>DASYLG010000102.1:0-5748 GCA_036009685.1 Iamia sp.
CGGCGGGGTCGTGGGTGACCATGACGACCGTCTGCTGGAACCGGTCCACGGACTCGCGCAGCAGGCGAAGCACCTCGGCGCCCGAGCGGGAGTCGAGGTTGCCGGTGGGCTCGTCGGCGAACACGATCTCGGGCCGGCTCAGCAAGGCCCGGGCCACGGCCACGCGCTGCTGCTGGCCGCCCGAGAGCTCGGAGGGCTTGTGGCTGAGCCGGTCGGCCAGGCCGACGGTCCGCACGACCTCGTCCATCCACGCCGGGTCGACCTTGCGGCCGGCGAGGGTGGCCGGGAGGGTCATGTTCTCCTCGGCCGTGAGCGTCGGCACCAGGTTGAACGACTGGAACACGAAGCCGATCCGGTCCCGGCGCATCTTGGTGAGCTGGCGGTCGTTGAGACCGGACAGGTCGACGCCGGAGATCTCGATCGAGCCGGACGTGACGGTGTCGAGGCCGGCGAGGCAGTGCATCAGGGTCGACTTGCCGGACCCCGACGGGCCCATGACGGCGACGTAGGTGCCGCGGGCGACGCCCACGGTCACGTCGTCGAGGGCGGTGACGGCGGCGGGGCCGGAGCCGTAGACCTTGCTGACGGCGAAGGCCCGCACGGCGGCGGCGCCGGCGGTGTGAGCCGGCGGGGCGGTGTGCTGGGGGGGAGCGATGGTGGGCACGGGTGTCCTCCTGGACGGGTCTCGGGGTGTGGAGCCATCGTCGGTGACCTGGGCCTCGGGTTCGATGGGCCGGGCCACCGGACCGACGGTGGGGCTCCCCGCCGTCGGGGGTGGGGCTGGCCCCACCCCGGCCCGGTCCCCGAGCCCTGCGCCGGTGGCCCTGCGCCTCGGTGATCCGGGGATCGGATCCGCTCAAGGTCGGCGGGCCGCGGCCGACGGGGCGAGGACGTAGAACGGCGGGAGGACCAGCCATGCCCCAGTCCAGATCCAGCACGCGGCGGCTCGCGGCCCTGGTCGTCGCGTTGGCGACCACGGCGACGCTGTTCGTGGCGAGCGCCGGTCCGGTCCAGGCGGCAGCACCGGTCGACGCCCCCACGATCATCGGGCCCGACGGCACCACCGAGGGGTCGAACCCGATCCTCCAGTGGGAGCCGCTGACGGCGGTGACCAAGTACCGCGTGCAGGTCTCGGCGTCGTCGTCGTTCTCCAGCACCCTCTGGACGGCCGATGCCTCCAACGTCTCGGCCACGCCCCCCACCGACCTGCCCCTCGGCACCCTCTACTGGCGGGTCGCCGGCATGGACGGGACCAGCGTCGGGCCCTACGCCACGGCGTCGTTCACCCGCACGCGCGTCGCCGGCCCCCAGCCCCTCGCCCCGGCCGACGGCGCCACGCTCGAGTACCCCTCGGAGCCGGTGATCCTGCGCTGGGAGGCCGTGCCCGGCGTCAAGAACTACAAGGTCGAGTACGACGATGCCGCCGACTTCATCGGCGCCAAGTCGGCGGTCACCGACGCCACCAACTGGGCCCTCCTGGAGACCCAGCCCCTCGGCCAGACCTTCTACTGGCGGGTCCAGGGCCAGGGCTCGACCACCGGCGTGAACACCGAGTTCTCCCCGACCTGGCAGTACGACCTGGAGTGGTCCTCCGGCGGGACGCCGTCGGTGCCGACCCTCACCCAGCCGGCCGCCGGCGCCTCCATCACCGACGTCGTGTTCCGGTGGAACGCGATCACGGGTGCGGCGCGCTACCAGATCCAGGTCAGCCCCAACGGTGACTGGGCCAACAACGTCACCGTCGACCAGCTGGTGAAGGGGACCTCCTTCTCGCCTCCGGTGACACTCAACAACGCGTCCTACTTCTGGCGGGTCCGCGCCCTGAGCGTCCGCAACCCGGCCGACGCCGGCCCGTGGTCGCCCGACGGCCGCCAGTTCACCCGGGCGTGGGCCGACACGCCGACGCTGGAGAGCCCCGACGACGGAGAGGTCGAGGCCGAGGAGTACCTCCTGCGGTGGGATCCGGTGCCCTTCGCCTCCGGCTACGAGCTCCAGGTGGGGACCGACGCCAACTTCAGCCCCGGGACCTTCCGGACCTGCACGACCGTCCACACCGACTGGTCCCCGTACTGGCGTCTCAGCACGGTCGACGACCCGGCCTTCCCGACCCGCGCCGGCACCTGCCCCCTGGCCGATGACTCCGCCAACCGCCGGACCTACCTGCGCCAGGGCGTCCGCTATCACTGGCGGGTCCGGGGCGTGGACCTGTCCGACCTCCAGGGCACCGTCCCGTCGGCCCTCGGCCGCTTCTCCGACACCCACGACTTCATCTACCTCCCGGGCGTGCCCACCGGCCTCACGCCGACCGCAGGGTCCACGGTCCAGGTGCCGAAGCTCAGCTGGGAGGCGGTCCCCGGCGTCGAGCGCTACGAGGTCTCCGTCTCGCTCGACAACGACCTGGAGCTCACCACCTCCGTGCACGGGACCTCGTACGTCCCGCCCATCGCCCTGGCCGAGGACGAGGACGACAACCCGCTCCCGGGCGCCATCACCTGGACGGTGCGGGCCATCCAGTTCCAGGGGTCCGGCGCCACCGGCGGATCGGGTCCGGTGATCACCGGACCGCCCTTCACCCTCAGCCCCGGCGAGACCGGCGCCGGGCCGAGCCCGACGCTGACCGCCCCGGCCAGCGACGCCCAGGCGGTGCACCCCGAGTTCGACTGGACCCCGGTCACCGGCGCCCATCACTACCGGGTGGTGCTGTACCCCGCCGGCAGCTCGGTGGGCACCGAGCTGATCGATCCCGACGAGTCGGGCACGCGGCGGTTCCCGTGGCGGAGCGCCTTCACGCCGATCGTGCCCATCTCGCCCGGCGACTACGAGTGGCAGGTGAAGGCCTACACCGAGACCTCGGTCCTCATGAGCTCGTCAGCGCTCCGGCCGATCACCATCGAGCCCTTGGAGCTGGCGACCCTGACGGCCCCCGCGAACTGCGCCGAGGGCTCGGCGTGCACCGTCCACCCGGCCACGCCGCTCCTGCAGTGGAACCCCGTCCCCTGGGCCGCCTTCTACCGCGTGCACCTCGCCCTCGACGGCGACTTCACCAACGTCCGGCACATCTACACGACGACCCAGGCCTCCCTCCGGCCCTACGAGGCCCTGCCGGACAACCAGGCCGGGCAGTCGTACCACTGGTTCGTCCAGCCCTGCCGGACGACGGCGGTGTGCGGCCGCTTCGACAGCACGGTGTTCGACACGGCGCGGGCCTTCCGCAAGGCCTCCCGCCCGATCGCCCTCCTCTCCCCGGCCCACGAGGCCAGGGTCGCCGACCAGGTGACGTTCTCCTGGGGGTCGCTGAGCTCGCAGTGGGTCGCCAGCGACGACGACGACGATCTCGAGGCCGAGTACTACAAGATCGAGATCTCGACGCGATCCGACTTCACCTCGCTCCTCGAGACGGCCAAGGTGGACCAGACCACCTACACGCCGTACCTGAAGACGTACCCCGAGGGCCCCATCTACTGGCGGGTCCAGGCCTACGACTCGAGCAACAACCCGTTGACGTCGAGCACCACGCGGGTCGTCCACAAGAGCGCGCCCCTCATCGAGGTCACCTCGCCGTCCGACGGTGACGAGGTCAACATCGCACCCGTCGTCCAGTGGGATGCCCAGCCCTTCGCCGCCGGCTACCAGGTCGAGTACTACAAGAACGGCGACACCAGCTGGACGCTCTCGAACCGGGTCCAGACGACCAGCACCCAGCTGGCCGCCGACACCATGTTGAAGGCGCTGCCGCCCGGCACCTACGCCTACCGGGTGCGCCGGGTCGACGTCGACGGCCTGTTCGGGCCGTGGAGCTCGGACCCGCCCCCGCCCAGCACCAACCCGGCCGACGGTGACCGCCGCACCTTCGAGGTCGTCGGCGGCGAGCCCTCGCCCACGGGCCCGGCCAACGGGACCGTCTTCAGCCGTCCCCGGATTCGCCTCGAGTGGGAGCCGGTGGTGGGGGCGACGTCCTACCGGGTGGAGACCTCGGCCTCCGCCGGCTTCGGCACCCTGGTCGAGAACCAGGTCACGGTCATGACGGCCTGGTCGCTGGTGAAGACCTACACCAACGGCACCATCTACTGGCGGGTCCGGGCCATCGACGCCCAGGGCAACGTGATCGGCACGTCCGCCACGCGCACCTTCGTCCACGACCTGAGCCGCCCGACGGCCACGATCACCAAGGGCATCGCCGGCCCGGCCTCGGCACTCGTGCAGTGGACGGCCCAGGCCGGTGGCGCCTCCGGGCCCATCACCTCGTTCGTGGTGACGCCCTACCTGGGCGCGGTGAAGGGGACACCGGTGACGGTGGGGAGCGCGGCCCGCGAGGTCCGGATGACCGGTCTGGACAACGACAAGTCCTACAAGTTCACGGTCACGCCCTACGACGCCAACGGCGTGGGGATCGAGTCGTCCCAGTCGGCCTCGGTCACCCCGAGGGCGGTGGCCCCGTTCACCTCGATCGACCGCTTCATCGACCGGCAGTTCCAGGACTTCTACGGTCGGCGCCCGACCGGGGACGAGCTGACGCAGGTCAGGGCCCAGATGCAGGGCGGCACCTCACCCCAGACGGTGATCAACAGCCTCTGGAACAACGCCGCCCACGCCAACGTGATGCCGCAGCTCACCCGGCTGTACTCGGCCTTCTACGTCCGGATCCCCGACTACGGCGGCCTGAGCTTCTGGGCCGGCGAGCGTCGCAAGGGCGTCACGCTGGCGTCGATCGCCACCACCTTCGCCAAGACCCCCGAGTTCACGGCGCTCTACGGCCAGGTCTCCAACGCCGGGTTCGTCGACCTCGTCTACGACAACGTGCTGGGGCGGCCGGCGTCGTCGGGCGACCGGACCTACTGGACGAACGAGCTCAACGCCGGCCGGCGCACCCGGGGCACGTTGATGATCGGCTTCTCGGAGGCGGCCGAGTACAAGACCAAGTTCCAGCACGACATCAACGCCGCCCTGATCTACATGGAGATGCTGCGGCGCAAGCCCACCACGGCCGAGCGCGACACCCTGTCCGCCAGCCTGAAGGGGGGCCAGAGTCTCCCGGCCACGTTCGTGAAGTTCCTGGCCCTGCCCGAGTACGCCAACCGGGCTACCTGACCCTGGCGTCAACCGCCGACCGACCGGCGCCGATCCGAGCCCCAGGGCACGGATCGGCGCCGGTCCGCGTCGGGCCTCAGGGCTGATAGCGGACCTCGACGCTGCCGGCCCCCGAGCTGGCCCGGATCCGGCGCTCGCTGGTGGGGTCGGTCTGGACGCTGACCGTGTCGGAGCCGGCCCCGGCGTCGGCGTCGACCCGGTAGGCCTCGTCGCCGTGGGGCAGCGAGACGAGGACCGAGCCGGCCCCGCTGTTGGCGTCGATGTCCTCGGGGGCGACGAGGAAGGCCAGGTCGACGCCACCGGCGCCGGCCTGGGCCCGGACCCGGGCGCTGCGGAGGTCGGCGCCCCGTATCGAGCCGCCGCCCACGTCGACCTCGAGGTCTCCGGACAGGCGCTCGAGCTCGACCGAGCCGGCTCCGCTGCTCAGCTCGACATCGCCCTCGATGTCGGCGATGTGGATGCCGAGGGCGTCGATGGTGAACGAGACGTTGGCCGGGACGACCAGCTCGACCTGGTTGGCGCAGATGACCGAGAAGCCACCGACGCACTCCACCCGCACGGTCAACAGGCCGTCGACCAGTGTCTCCCGGACCCGGGGCTGGCTCACGCCGAAGGTCGACCGGCGGTCGATCTCGACCCGGTCGACCGGGCCGGTGGTGA
>DASYLG010000103.1:0-6511 GCA_036009685.1 Iamia sp.
CCTGGAGGAGGTCGACCTCGCCACCGCCGCACAGATAGCCCCGGCCGGGCCCGATGGCGGTGGTGGTGCGGCGGGGCAGGCGGACCGACAGCAGGTCGCCGTCGAGGTCGATGTCGGGCTGGAGCAGCAGCCCGGCGCGGCTCTGCCGGACCGTCCGGGTCCAGTGCGAGTAGAGGCCGCGGAGGGTGTCGGCCCGTCCGGCGCACACCACGACGACGTCGGGCCGGGCCAAGACGTCGGGCATGACCTGGCCGTCGGGGTCGACGGTCTCGACATCGTCGACCAGCAGCAGGACGGGACCCTCGCCGTCGAGGGCGGGGGCCAGCTCGTCGGCCAGGGCATCGGGGCCGACGACGGGACCGAGGCTCCCGTCGCGCCCGAGCGGCGAGCGGCGCCCGGACACCACGACGGTCCGCCACCCGGCGTGGCGGGCGCCCGCCCCGGCCACGGCCAGGGTGGTGGTGCGTCCCGATCGGGCCGGCCCGGCGACCAGGGCGTGCTCGCCCTCGTAGAGGACCAGGCCGGCGGCGGTGAGGGTGCGCTCGCTGATGCCGACGGGCAATCGGCGGGGGGATCCCTCCAGGTCGACGTGGGGGAGGAGCCCGGTGGCGGGGACCTGGCGGGGGAGCGAGCCGACGGCGGTGGGGACACGGGTCGGTGATGCGGTCCGGCGGGCGATGGCGGCCACCTCGGCCTCGATGCCGGCGGCGGGCCGGGCGACCTGGACCTCGAGGTGGCGCTCGACGTCGACGGCCCGGCCGGGCACGAAGGTGGGCAGCTCGGACGCCCGGAAGCCGCCCTGGCTGTAGTCGAGGTCGTCGCCCAGCTTGAACAGGAGCTGCTGGCGGACCAGCGAGCGCAGCGGTCCGGGCAGGGCCGCGCCGCGGTCGGCCGTGACCACCATGTGGATCCCCAGCTCCGGCCCCTCGCCGAAGACCCGGCCGAAGCCCTCCAGCACCGGGCTGATGGCCTCGTCCCACTCGGCCCGGAAGGGGGCCACGCCGTCGAGGAGGACGAGGATCCGGGGCTCGGTGGTGCGGGGCGAGCGGAGCCCCCGCCGGCGCTCGGCCTCGGCCCGCAGCCACGTGACGAGGCGGGCCTGGCGCTCGCGGTCGTTGGCCGGCACGACGGCCCCGGTGTGGGGCAGGCCGGCCAGGACGTCGAGCTCGCCGGTGCCGTAGTCCAGGCCGTAGACGTGGAGGTCGTCGGGCCCGGTGGCGGCGGCCGCGGCGAGGGCCGCCGTCAGCAGCGTGGTGGTGGTGCCCGAGCCGGGCAGGCCCACCAGCAGCAGGTTGCCGTCGTCGGGCGTCCAGCCCACCGGGATCTGGGTCTGGTCGTCGGGGGTGTCGGCCAGGGCGAGGACGACGCTGGCACCGGGGGTGGACATCGGCGTCGGCGGGCCGGCGAGCAGGCGGAGGGCGTCGAGGTCGAGGTCGTCGGGCAGGGGGTCGGGCCAGGGGCGCCGGGGGTCGGGCCGGCCGGACAGGCCGTGGGCGGCCGTGCAGGCGTCGACCAGGAGCGACAGGTCGGTGGGCCCCTCGGTGCGCTCGACGCCGGGGCCGCCCCCGGCGGGTCCCGCGCCCGAGCCGGCGGCCCGGAAGGGGCGGACCTCGACGGCGCCGTGGCTGCCCCGGGACACCCCGGTGCTGAGCGCCGTCTGGACCGGGATGACCTCACCGGGGCCGAAGCGGGCCAACGCCCGACCGGGCTGGCTGCGCCCGATGCGGGCGGCGTCGGCGACGTCGATGACGTCCTTGGAGTCGCCGGCGTCCTGCACCCGCAGGGCGATGCGGAGGTTGGTGTTGGCCTTGATGTTGTCGCTCACGGCACCGCTCGGGCGCTGGGTGGCCAGCACCATGTGGACGCCGAGGCTGCGGCCCCGCTGGGCCACGCCGACGAGGGCGTCGACGAAGTCGGGCAGCTCGGCCTTGAGGGTGGCGAACTCGTCGATCACGACGACGAGGCGGGGCAGCGTGGGCCGATCGGCCTCGGCCCCGGGGACCTCGGGCAGACGGCGGTAGGCCGGCAGGTCGGGGGCGGCGTGGTCGCGCAGGACCCGCTCCCGGTACCGCAGCTCGGCCTCGAGGCAGCGCAGCGCCCGCTCGGCGAGGTGGGCGTCGAGATCGGTGACCAGGCCGACGGTGTGGGGCAGCCGGGCACAGCGGTCGAAGGCGCTGCCGCCCTTGAAGTCGACGAGGACGAAGGTGCAGTGGTCGGGCGACGAGCCCGCCGCCAGTCCGGCGACGAGCGAGCGCAGCAGCTCGGACTTGCCGGCGCCGGTGGTGCCCGCCACCAGGCCATGAGGGCCGTCGCGCACCAGGTCGAGGCTGAGCACGCCGTCCTCGGACACGCCGATGGGGCCGACCAGATCCGGGTCCCGCCCCCCGGCGATCCAGCGCTTGGCGATGTCCTCGGGCGTGGGGGGGTCGAGGCCCAGGAGCGGCAGCAGGGCGACGATGGGCGGGAGGCTGGCGCCGGCCACGTCGAGCTCGGGGTCGTCGAAGCGGGCCAGGCCGCGGGCCGTGCGCCGGGCCGTGGGCTCGGAGATGCCACAGGCCAGGACGTCGTCGACCCGCACGCCGGTCCGCACGTGGTGGACGCGGGCCGTGCCGTCGGTGTCGGCCACCTCGATGACGGTGGTGCAGGTGGCGGGGAGCTGGTCCTCGGTGGCGGCCAGGACCACGCCGGCCACCAGCCCGGCCCCGCCCCGGAGGACGCTGCGCACCGGCGCCCGCCGGCCCTCGATCAGGGTCTCGTCGTCGACCACCACCAATGTGGTCGGCCCGCCCCGGTCGACATTTGCCTCGTTGGATGAACCGGTCTGTCGGGCCTCGGCCCGACGGGTCTCCGCCGCCTCGAGCATGGCCTTGCCGACGGCCTCGGCGGCGTCCGGATCGGCGGTGACGAGGCGGCGGCCGGAGCCGCCCGGGTCGAGCACGTGGGGCAGCCACTTGGCCCAGTCCCAGTCGTCGGCCCGATCGGGGGCGCTGAGCACCAGGACGGGGAGGTCGGCCGGGCCGTGCAGGACGGCGGCCTGGGCCACCAGCGAGCGGCCCACGGCGACGACCGCCGAGCGGGGCCCGACGACGCCGACCACGCCACCTCGGGCCAGGTCGACGAGCACCGGCGTGTCGGCGATGCGACTGGCGGCGCGGACCGCCTCGCGGACCTCGTCCGGCTGGTTGCGGCGGTCGCCGTGCACCGGCGGGGTCCACGCCTCCTGCCCGATGCCGGCCCGCAGGTGGAGCCAGTCGGGGTGGCCGGGGCGCCGCTCCCACAGCCGCACGCTCGGCTCCTCCACCCGGCGCAGCAGCTCGGCCGGGTCGGGGATCTCGTCGGCCAGCCGGGCCCGCTCGTCCTGGGCGAGGGCGTCGAGCCGGGTGGACAGCTCGTCCAGCTCGCGCCGGTAGCGGGCCTCGTCCTTGCGCTTGCCCTTCTTGCCCCGGCGCTTCGAGTCCACCGCGTTGCCGATGATCATGACCGGGCTGAGCAGCAGGAACAGGGCGAACATCAGCTGCTTGGTGACGAGCACCATCACCCCGCCGAACAGGATCGGGGCGACGATCGACATCACGCCGACGGCCGAGGTGCCCGTGCTCTCCTTCACCGGGTCCGGCGTGTCGATCGGGTCCGGCGCCTCGGGGGGCGCCGGGCGGGGTGGGCGGTTGAACGGCACCGTGGCCCCGCCCCGACCGGGGCCGGTGGCCAGCCCGGCCGGGCGGTCGTCGACGATCGGCGGGCGGAGGGCGACCTGCACGGCGCCGACCCGGGCGACCCGCCCGAGGTCCAGGCGGAGCGGCTGGTCGGCGTGGGCGCCGCCGACCCACGTGCCGTTGAGCGAGCCCTCGTCGACCAGCTCGGCCCCGCCCTCGTCGTCGACGGTGAGGGTGGCGTGGTGGGCCGACACCGTGTCGTGGGCGATGGCCAGCGTCGCCGTCTCCCGGCCCAGCTCCCAGATGCCCGCCCCCACCCGGCTGCGGGCCCCGGCGTCGAGCCCGCCGACCACGGCGACCTCCAGGGCCACCTCGCGAGGCCCACCCGGTCCGTGCCCGTCCCCGTCGGCCCGGGGCGCGGGCCGGTCGTCGTCCCCGGGGAGCCAGCCCGGCGACGGGGCGGGGACCAGCCGCACCGCCGCTCCCGTGCGGATGCCGGCCCGGTCCAGCCGCCGCTCGGCCGGGACGAGGTCGCCCTCGGCCTCGAGCACCACGTCGGCGCGCCCCCCGGTGAGCGCGGCCACCAGGTCGGCGACGGTCGCGTCGGGGTCGTGGACGACCACGTCGAGCTCGTGGACGCGCCCGCGGTCGGTGAGGACGATCTGCATGGCCGGCCCTCCCTACCCGCTTCACGGGGATCGCATCCGTCCGTTCCGCCTGGGGGTGGGGCCTGACCCCTTCGGTAGGTTGGGGCCATGGCCGAGCCGCTCCACCCCGCCACCGGTCAGGGGGTGCTGCACCTGTTCTGGAAGGTGACCGCCCCCGCCCCCTCCTCCGTCTCTGCCGCGCCCCCCGTCGACCTCGACGCCGTGCGCCTGGCCGTGAAGGCGGCCGAGGGCGACGGGCTCCAGGTCGTCTCGGTGGCCATGCTGGGCCACAAGGCCGACATGGCCACCATGGCGCTCGGGCTCGACCTCTGGCGGCTGCGCCGGCTCCAGACCGAGATGGCCGCCGCCGGGCTGGTGCTGGTCGACTCGTACGTCTCGCTCACGGAGCTGTCGGAGTACGCCCCCGACACGATCTCCGAGGGCCAGCGCCGGGTCCGGCTGTGGCCCCAGCTCCCGCCCGAGGGCAAGACGGCGTGGTGCTTCTACCCCATGTCGAAGCGGCGCTGGGTCGGGGCCAACTGGTTCACGCTGTCCTACGACGAGCGGCGCGAGCTGATGATGGAGCACGGCGCGTCGGGCCGGACGTTCGCCGGGCGCATCGTCCAGCTGGTCACCGGGTCGACGGGGCTCGACGACTTCGAGTGGGGGGTGACGCTGTTCGGCGTCCACCCCGACGACCTCAAGGAGGCCGTCTACACGATGCGCTACGACCAGGCGTCGGCCCACTACGGCGAGTTCGGGACCTTCTACACCGGCATGGTCGGTAACCTCGACGAGGTCCTGGCGCGGGTGGGGCTCGCCTGAGCGTCGAGGTCCGCACCGCCACCGCCGACGACTGGCCGGCGATCTGGCCCATCTGGCGCGCCGTGGTGGAGGCGGGCGACACCTACGTGTGGGTGCTGGATGAGATGGGCGAGGCCGACGCCCGCGCCGCCTGGATGCTCCCGCCCCCGGCCGAGGTGCTGGTCGCGGTGGACGACGGTCGGGTGGTGGGCACGGCCGAGATCCGGCCCAACCAGGTCGGGCGGGGGAGCCATGTGGCCAACGCCAGCTTCATGGTCTCGCCGACCTCCGCCGGGCTCGGGGTCGGGCGGGCGCTGGCCGTCGAGGTGCTCGACCGGGCCCGCGCCTCCGGGTACCGCGCCATGCAGTTCAACGCCGTGGTGGCCACCAACGTCCGGGCCGTCGCCCTGTGGGAGTCGATCGGCTTCACGGTCGTCGGGCGGGTGCCCGGCGCCTTCCACCACGCCCGCGACGGCGACGTCGACCTCCTCGTCATGCATCGGCCGCTCTGACGGCGCGACCTGACCTGTGTTCGCCCTGTGAACGGCGCGTGACGGACAGCGCCCTCCCCGAGCCGACCGCCGATCCCGCGGCTATGGTCCGCCGGTCTTGAGAGCAGAACCCTCTACACCACAGCGCCGTCGAGCCCGGTTCGCTTTTCTCGCCGTGCTGCTCGCCCTGCTGGCGTTCGACCTCTTCGGGGCCGCGCCGGCCGGCGCCCAGGCCGAAGGGGACGAGCCCACGACGTCCGTGCGGGGCACCCTCATCGACAAGAAGGGCACTCGCGAGCGCACCGACGACGTGCCGGTCGAGGGGGCCGAGCTCACCGTCACCGACGCCGACGGCGGGGAGGTCGGCACCGCCACTTCCGACGCCGAGGGCGTGTGGGAGATCCCGGTCCCGGAGCCGGGGCGCTACACGGTCGACCTCGACCCCGACTCGCTGCCCGACGGTGTCGGCGTGGCCGGCGACCGGAACGAGCTGCAGCTCGCCGTCAACCCGAACCAGCGGCGTCTGGCCCAGTTCGACCTGGGCGCCCGCACTCGCAACGTCACCACCACGTTCGACAAGTTCCTCCAGCTCGGGTTCACCGGCATCCGCTTCGGGCTGATCATCGCCATCACCGCGGTGGGGCTCTCGCTGATCTTCGGCACCACCGGCCTCACCAACTTCGCCCACGGCGAGATGGTCACCTTCGGCGGGATCATGGCCTGGTACGCCAACGTCGACTGGGGCCTGCCGTTCATCCTCTCGGCGCTGATCGCCATCGTCGCCGGCGCCGGCGGGGCGGCGGCCATGGAGATCGGCATCTGGCGCCGGCTCCGCAAGCGGGGCGTGAGCCTGCTGGCGATGATGGTCGTCTCGATCGGGCTGTCGATCGTGCTCCGGTACGGCTTCCAGCTGATC
>DASYLG010000104.1:0-5443 GCA_036009685.1 Iamia sp.
GCGTCGCTGGGGCCGGTCGAGAACGGCTACGCCGCTGGGGCCGAGCTGGCCGTGGCGTGGATCGACGAGCACCGCGACGCCCTCCTCGCCGGCGAGGCCCCGGTCGAGGTGGCCAGCATCAACATCCCCAGCTGCGCCGTCGGCGACGAGGTCGAGGACCTGGTCGAGGTGCCGGTGGCGACCGAGGGCGACTTCCTCGCCGAGTCCGACTGCACGTCCGACCTCGAGGACCCCGCCGACGACACCGAGGCCCTCAACAACGGCTTCCCCACCCTCACCGTCGTCCCCGCCGAACCGGCCACCCCACCCCAGCCGGGCTAGAGCTGGTCGAGGACGTCGTCGGCGAAGCGGTGGAGGCCGTCGAGCTTGCCCTGGAGGTCGAGGTCGAAGCCGCCGTAGAAGGCCCACGGCATGGTGAGGATGTCGGTGACGCCGACGTCCGCCGCCCGCCGGTAGTGGTCGAGCGTGGCGGCGTCGTTCAGCGAGGCGATCATCGAGAAGTCGACGTCGGTGCGGCCCAGCCGCTCGCGCTCGTCCTCGATCCGCTGGCGGAGGTCGGCCGCCTCGGACGTCGAGATCATGTCGCTGATCCAGCCGTCGTGGCGGGCGGCCCGGCGCAGGGCGGCGTCGGACATCCCGCCGACGTAGATCGGCACCGGGCCCGGGGGGGTGGGCGTCATCTCGAGACGGGGCACGTCGTAGAACTCGCCGTGGTGCTCGGTCCAGCCCTCGCTCCAGAGCGACGCCAGCAGCTCGAGCATCTCGTCGGCCCGCTTGCCGCGCCGTCGGAACGGCTCGCCCAGGAGGTCGAACTCCTCCTCGCACCAGCCCATGCCCACCCCCAGGGCCACCCGCCCGCCGGTGAGGACCGATGCCGTCCCGACCGTCTTGGCCACGGTGAACGGGTCGCGCATGGGGAGCACGTAGACGTTGGTGAAGAACCGCAGCCGCTCGGTGACGGCGCCCAGGGCGCCGATGGTGACCCACGGGTCGACCCACGGGGTGAACGGCTCCCAGCGGCGCTTGCCGTCCTCGGTGTAGGGGTACTCGGTCGTCAGCTCGGCCAGGTTCACCACGTGGTCGGCGACGGTCATGGCGTCGTAGCCGCGCTCGTCGGCGGCCCGGGCGATCGCCGTCAGCTCGGACGGATCGATGTAGGCGGTGGCGATGGAGAAGCGGGGCGCTCCATCAGGCATGGGTGCCGCCGTCGATGCGGATGATCTCGCCGCTGATGTGGGCGCCGTCGTCAGAGGCGAGCAGGGCCACGACCGAGGCCACCGAGGCCGGTTCGCCCGGCCCGATGGGCGACATGATCCGCGGGATCAGGTCGAAGTCGGCATCGGCCGGGAAGTCGAGGCCCCTGGTCATGCCGGTGCGGACGCTGCCGGGGGCGATGGCGTTCACCCGGACGCCCCGCTTGGAGTACTCGACGGCGAGGGTGTGGGTCAGTGCCGCCACCCCGCCCTTCGAGGCGGCGTAGGCCGCCATCCAGGGGTGGCCGAACTCGGCCGAGGTGGACGCCGCGTTGATGATGGCGCCGCCCCCGTCGAGCAGGTGGGGGAGGGCGGCCCGGCACACCAGGAACGTCGAGGTGAGGTTGACCCGGATCACCAGGTCCCACATCTCCAGGCTGTGCTCGGTCGAGTGGGCGGCCCGGAGGATCCCGGCGATGTTGGCCACGACGTCGAGGCCGCCGCCGTTCTCGACGGCCAGGGCGACGGCCGCGGCGACCGCATCCTCGTCGGAGACGTCGGCGACGTGCGGGGTGATCGACCCGGTGGCCTCGGCGGGCAGGGCGTCGACGGTGGCCTTTAAGCCCTCGGCGTCGACGTCGACGGCGAGGACCGTGGCCCCCTCGGCGGCGAGGCGGAGGGCGGTGGCGGCGCCGATGCCCGACGCCCCACCGGTGACGAGCGCGCTCTTCCCGGCCAGGCGCGGTCCGGGCAGCGGGGTGGTCAGGGTCGGGAGCTCGGCCATCCCCGCAGACTAGAACACGTTCTCGTTTTCGGCTCGTGTTCCCGACCTGCGACGGCCAGCCAGGGTCTTCCTGGCCCCGTGTCGCAGGTTCGTCTCGTGCGCGTCGTGCGGCTAGCCTCGTCCCCTGGCGCTCGCCCGCAGGTGGGCGCCGAGCAGGGCTGTCATGGGTGAGCCAGCTGGCTCCGGCCCGGCGTCAGAACGACCACCACCTCGTCGGCGCGCCCTGCGCACCGACGCTTCCGCATCCCTGGAGGACGCACCCATGGCCCTCGCCCCTGACGACTTCAAGGTCGCCGATCTCTCCCTCGCCGGCTTCGGCCGCAAGGAGATCCAGCTGGCCGAGCACGAGATGCCCGGCCTGATGTCCACCCGCGCCGAGTTCGCCGACGCCCAGCCCCTCAGGGGCGCCCGCATCATGGGCTCGCTGCACATGACCATCCAGACCGCGGTCCTCATCGAGACGCTGGTCGCCCTGGGCGCCGACGTCCGCTGGGTCAGCTGCAACATCTTCTCGACCCAGGACCACGCCGCCGCGGCCACGGTCATCGGCCCCGACGGCACCACCGACGCCCCCCGCGGCGTGCCCGTCTACGCCTGGAAGGGCGAGACGCTGGAGGAGTACTGGTGGTGCACCGACCAGGCGCTCCGCTGGCCCGACGGTGGCGGCCCCAACATGATCCTGGACGACGGCGGCGACGCCACCATGCTCGTGCTCAAGGGCAAGGAGTACGAGGCCGCCGGGGCCGTGCCCGAGCCCACCGACGAGGACTCCGAGGAGTGGACCGTCGTGCTCGGCCTCCTCAAGGAGAGCGTGGCCAAGGAGCCCAACCGCTGGACCCATGTCGCCGCCGGCATCATGGGCGTCACCGAGGAGACCACCACCGGGGTCCACCGGCTCTACCAGATGTTCGAGAAGGGCGAGCTGGCCTTCCCGGCCATCAACGTCAACGACTCGGTCACCAAGTCGAAGTTCGACAACCTCTACGGCTGCCGCCACAGCCTGATCGACGGCCTCAACCGGGCCACCGACGTCATGATCGGCGGCAAGGTCGCCTTCGTCGCCGGCTACGGCGATGTGGGCAAGGGCTGCGCCCAGAGCCTCCGGGGCCAGGGCGCCCGCGTGATCGTCGCCGAGGTCGACCCGATCTGTGCCCTCCAGGCCGCCATGGAGGGCTTCCAGGTGGCCCGGCTCGAGGACGTCCTCGACACCGCCGACATCTTCATCACCACCACCGGCAACAAGGGCATCATCTCGGCCGAGCACATGGGCCGGATGAAGCACCAGGCCATCGTGGCCAACATCGGCCACTTCGACAACGAGATCGACATGGCCGGCCTGGCCCGGATGAGCGACGTCCAGCGGACCACGATCAAGCCCCAGGTCGACGAGTTCACCTTCCCCGACGGCCACTCGATCATCATGTTGGCCGAGGGCCGCCTGATGAACCTGGGCTGCGCCACCGGCCACCCCAGCTTCGTGATGAGCAACTCGTTCACCAACCAGACGATCGCCCAGATCGAGCTGTTCACGAAGAACGACGAGTACCCCATCGGCGTCTACACGCTGCCCAAGGTGCTCGACGAGAAGGTGGCTCGTCTCCACCTCGATGCCCTCGGCGTCCGGCTCACCGAGCTCACCCCGGAGCAGGCCGACTACATCGGCGTGCCCGTCGCGGGCCCCTTCAAGCCCGACCACTACCGCTACTGATCTGCTGATCCGCAGGCCCGGCCGCCTCGTCGAGGTGGCCGGGCTACGGTCCCCGCCGTGAACGACGGCCTCTTCGGTGGGGGAATCGGCATCGGGCTGCTCGTCGGGGCGCTGGTCCTCGCCGTGGTCGAGCTGGGCCTCAACGTCTTCGTGGCCATCGACGCCGGCAAGCGGCCCGACTGGGCCTTCCGCCAGGCGGGCACCGACAAGTCGCTCTGGATCGGCCTCCCGTGCGGCGCCGCGGTCCTGACGCTGATCTGCTGCTTCTGTGGCAGCTTCTTCGGCTCGGTGATCGCCGTCGTGCTCTGCGTCCCGGCCGGCATGTGGCTGTTCAGCTACCGCGCCAAGGTCGAGGCGGCCGAGGAGCAGGGCCCGCCCTACGGCGGCTACGGCCCCCCGCCGGGCTACGGCCCACCGCCCGGGTACGGCCCACCCCCGGGCTACGGCCCCCCTCCCGGATACGGTCCGCCTCCGGGCTATGGGCCGCCTCCGGGGTACGGCCCCCCTCCCGGCTATGGGCCGCCTCCGGGGTACGGCGCCCCTCCCGGCTACGGCCCGCCCCCGGGGTACGGCCCACCACCCGGACCTCCCCCCGGCTTCGGCGGACCGGGCTACGGCACCCCGCCGCCCCCGCCGGGGGGCTTCCCGGGCCCACCGTCGGACCCGGGCCCCTTCCCGCCCCCACCCGAGGACCCACCGCCGGGGAGCGGCCCCGACCTCGGCAAGCACTGATCTGGTCGGTGCCCGGCGCGACCCGGCTGATCGGCCAATGGGACGTCCTCCGACCCCGCCCACCGCCCTGGGGGTGTCGGCTGCGCCGACGCCGTACTCTTGCCGGCCATGCACCATCGCTTCCTGGGCCGCAGCGGCCTCAAGGTCTCCGCCGTCAGCTACGGCAACTGGATCACCCACGGCTCGCAGGTCGAGGACGACGCCGCCACCGCGTGCGTCCACGCCGCCCTGGACCTCGGTGTCACCACCTTCGACACGGCCGACGTCTACGCCGGCACCAAGGCCGAGGTGGTGCTGGGCAACGCCCTCATGGGCCAGCGTCGCGAGGGGCTGGAGATCGCCACCAAGGTGTATTGGCCCACCGGGTCCGGCGTGAACGACCGGGGCCTGTCCCGCAAGCACATCATGGAGTCGATCGACGGCTCGCTGCGCCGGCTCCAGACCGATCACGTCGACCTCTACCAGGCGCACCGGTTCGATCACCAGACACCGTTGGAGGAGACGATGGTCGCCTTCGCCGACGTCGTCCGATCCGGCAAGGCCCACTACATCGGTGTCTCCGAGTGGACGGCGGACGAGATCCGCCGCGCCGCTCAGCTCGCCCGCGAGCTCCGGATCCCGTTCGTCTCCAACCAGCCGCAGTACTCGATGCTGTGGCGGGTCATCGAGCGCGACGTCGTCCCCGCTTGCGAGGACGAGGGCCTGTCACAGATCGTCTGGTCGCCCATGGCCCAGGGGATCCTCACCGGCAAGTACCTGCCGGGCCAGCCGCCGCCCGAGGGCAGCCGGGCCACCGACGAGGCCAGCGGCAAGGGCTTCATCGAGGGGCTCCTGTCCGACGACGATCTGCTCGAGCGGGTCCAGCGGCTCAAGCCCCTGGCCGAGCAGGCCGGCATCGAGATGTCGCAGATGGCCGTCGCCTGGGTGCTGCGCAACCCCAACGTGGCCTCGGCCATCGTCGGGGCGTCGCGCCCCGAGCAGCTCGACGCCACCGTCGCCGCCGCCGACATCACCCTCGACGACGAC
>DASYLG010000105.1:0-6051 GCA_036009685.1 Iamia sp.
ACCTCGACCTCGGCCCGGTGCTGTGGTGCGTGTGGGCCGTGCTGCTGATCGTCGGCTGCACCAACGCCGTGAACCTCACCGACGGTCTCGACGGCCTGGCGGGCGGGTCGGCCATCGCCAGCTTCGCCGCCTTCACGGTCATCGCCTTCTGGGCCTACCGCAACAACGGCCAGACCGACGCCCTGGCCAACTACCAGATCCCCCACGCCCTCGACATCGCCGCCGTGGCCGCCGCCCTCGTCGGCTCGACCACCGGGTTCCTGTGGTGGAACGCCACGCCGGCGCGCATCTTCATGGGCGACACCGGGTCGCTGGCCATCGGCGGCGGGCTGGCGGGCATGGCCCTGCTGCTCAACACCCACCTGCTGCTCCCGCTCATCGGTGGGCTGTTCGTCTTCGAGACCCTGTCGGTGATCGTGCAGGTCGCCGGGTTCCGCCTGTTCAAGCGCCGGCCCTTCCGCATGGCGCCGATCCACCACCACTACGAGTTCGCGGGCTGGCCCCAGACCACGATCATCGTCCGCTTCTGGATCCTGGCCGGCCTCTCCACCGCCATCGCCCTCGGCCTCTACCTCGCCGACTTCATCCACCTCACAGGCCAGTGATCGTGTCGTTCTCGTCCCTGCGTTCTGTCAATCCTCATGGACCCCCTGCGTGCATGAGGATTGACAGAAGCGTGTCGTCGCCGGAGGAAGCCCCGTGACCGTCGCCTTGCCTCGGGCCGGAGTCGCGGCGCGCCGGCCCGCGCGCACCGCCGGGTTCACCTGGGCGCCGCCCGGCGAGCGCACCGGCACCTCGACCCTCCTGCTGGCGATCGTCTCGGTCCTGGTCCTGTTCGGGCTGGTGATGGTGCTGTCGTCGTCGTCGCTGGTCGCCCTGGAGGAGACCCGGTCGACGTGGTCCTACGCCAGCAAGCAGGCCACGTGGGCCGCGCTCGGCATCATCGGGATGTGCGGCGCGGTGTGGTCCGACCGGCGGCTCTGGCGCCGGTGGTGCCGGGTCGCCCTCCTCGGCGTCGTCGGGCTCCTGTTCGCCGTGCTCGCCGTCGGCCCGCGGATCAACGGCGCCCGCCGCTGGATCGGCGTCGGCCCCCTCCAGGTCCAGCCCTCGGAGCTGGCCAAGGTGGCGATGATCCTCTTCGTCGCCGACCTGCTGGCCAAGCGCAGCCGCGAGGTCCACGACCCCCGCCGCACGGTGTGGCCGGTGGTCGGCGTCCTGGCCTTCGTGTGCGGGCTCATCCTGCTGCAGCCCAACCTGGGCACGACGCTCGTCATCGTCGCCGTGGTCCTGGCCATGCTGCTCGCGTCGGGCGCCAACATGCGCCCCCTGGCGGCGCTCGGCGGGCTGGCCGTCGCCGCCGCCGGACTGCTGGTGTGGTTCGAGCCCTACCGCCGCCAGCGGCTGTTCGCCATGTTCGACCCGTGGAAGAACTCCCAGACCACCGGCTACCAGGCCATCCAGGCCAACGTGGGCCTGGCCGACGGCGGCCTCACCGGCCTGGGCCTGGGCCAGTCCCGGGCCAAGTGGGGCTACCTGCCCTTCGCCCACACCGACTTCGTCTTCGCCATCATCGGCGAGGAGCTGGGGCTGATCGGCGCCCTGGCCACGGTCGCCCTGTTCGTCGCCATCGCCTTCGTCGGCGTGCGCGCCGCCCTGCAGGCCTGCGACCGCTTCAGCACGCTGGTCGCGGTGGGCATCACCACCTGGCTCGTCTCGCAGGCCTTCCTCAACATCGGTGTGGTCATCGGCCTCTTGCCCAACACCGGCGTGCCCCTGCCCTTCGTCTCCTACGGCGGCAGCTCGCTGCTGGTGACGATGACCGGCGCCGGGATGCTCCTGAACATCGCCCGCCATCCGCGGGCCACCGTGGCCGAGGACCGCTGACGTGGCCCGCCCCGACACCCCGACCCGGGTGCTGATCGCCGGCGGCGGCACCGCCGGGCACCTGGTGCCCGGGCTGTCCGTCGCCGCCGCGCTGGTCGACGCGGGTGTCCCCGCCGACCAGATCCACTTCGTCGGCTCCGACCGTGGCGTCGAGGCCGAGATGGTCCCGGCCGCCGGCTTCGGCCTCGACGAGATCCCGAGCCGGGGCCTCGAGCGCAAGATCGGCCTGGGTGCGCTCAAGGCCGGGTTCGGGCTCCTCGGCGCCGCCCGCCGTGGCATCTCGGTGGTGGGGAAGCGCAAGCCGGGCGTCGTCGTGTCGCTCGGCGGCCACGCCGCCCTGCCCGGGGTGGTCGGCGCGGTCGTGCGCCGGCGACCGCTCGTCCTCATGGAGCAGAACGTCAGGGCCGGCGCCGTCAACAAGCTGCTGGCCCGCTTTGCCAAGGCCAGTGCGGTGTCGTTCCCGGGCACCGACCTGCGGCGGGCCCACCTCACCGGCAACCCGCTCCGGGCCGACCTGGTCGCCGCCGCCGAGGCCCGTCGGGGACCGGACGGCGACGCCGTCCGCGACGACGCCCGCCGCCAGCTGGGCCTGCCCGTCGACCGCACCGTCGTGCTGGTCACGACGGGCTCGCTCGGCGCGGGGCGGGTGAACGACGCCGTGCGCGCCCTGGCCGATCGCTGGGCCGACCGCGACGACGTCGCCATCCGCCACGTCACCGGCCGCCGCGACCACGAGAAGATCGCCGGCTCGGCCCCCGCGCCGGGCGCCCTCCACTACGACATCGTCGCCTACGAGGACCGCATGCCCGTCGCCCTGGCCGCGGCCGACGTGGCCGTCACCCGCGCCGGGGCGGGCACCTGCACCGAGCTGGCCGCCTTCGGGGTGCCGGCGATCATGGTGCCGCTCCCGATCGCCACCCGCGATCACCAGTTCGCCAACGCCACCGTCCTGGCCGATGCCGGCGGCGCCGTCGTCGTCCGCGACGCCGACTTCGACGTCGACCGGCTGGAGGCCGAGCTGGCCCCGCTGGTGGCCGACACCGCTCGCCGGGGCGAGATGGCCACCGCCATGGCCGGCGAGGGCCGTCTCGACGCCGCCGCCCGCGCCGCCGAGGTCATCCTCGAGGTCGCCCGATGAGCGCGGGGGATCAGCTGGACCTGGCCGGGCCGAGCCGGCACATCCACATCGTGGGCGTGGGCGGCGCCGGGATGCGGGCCATCGCCACCGTGCTCGTCGCCATGGGCCACCGGGTCTCGGGCTCGGACATGAAGCCGTCGCCCGGGCTCGACCGCCTCCGGGCCCTGGGCGTCGACGTCGCCGTCGGCCATCGGGGCGAGCAGGTGGGCACCGCCGACCTCGTCGCCGTGTCGACCGCCATCCCGGCGTCGAACCCCGAAGTCGTCGCCGCCCACGAGGCCGGGATCCCCGTCCTCCGCCGGGCCGAGATCCTCGCCGCCATCACCCGGGTGCGACGGACCCTGTCGGTCTCGGGCACCCACGGCAAGACGACCACGACCACCATGCTCGCCCTCGTCCTGGTCGAGGCGGGTGTCGAGCCGTCCTTCATCATCGGCGGCGACGTCAACGAGATCGGGTCCGGGGCCGTGTGGGAGGAGGGCGAGCTGTTCGTCGTCGAGGCCGACGAGAGCGACGGCACCTTCACCGAGCTCGCCACCGACCTGGCCGTCGTCACCAACGTCGAGGCCGACCACCTCGACCACTACGGCGACCTGGCCGCCATCGAGGCCGCCTTCGACGAGTTCGTGGCCGGCGCCCGTCTGGCCGTCGTGTGCATCGACGAGCCCAACGCCGCCGCCCTCGCCCGTCGCCACGACGACGTCACGACCTACGGCACCGGCGAGGGGGCGGACTACCGCATCGTCGACGTCGTCGTCGACCGGGTCGGCACCCGCTTCGCCATCGAGCACGGCGGCGAGGTGATGGGCCGCGTCGACCTCCCCATCCCCGGGCTCCACAACGCCCGCAACGCCACCGCCGCCCTGGTGGCCGCCCTCCTCGTCGGCGCGCCCTTCTCGGCGGCCGCCGCCGCCCTGGGCCGCTACGCCGGGGTGGCCCGCCGCTACCAGTTCCGGGGCCAGCTCGACGGCATCACCTTCGTCGACGACTACGCCCACAACCCGGGCAAGGTGGCGGCCGTCGTCGGCACCGCCGCCCAGGGTGGATGGGACCGCGTCGTCACCGTCTTCCAGCCCCACCGCTACTCCCGCACCGAGGACCTGTGGCGCGACTTCGGTGCCTCCTTCGCCGGGGCCGACGTCGTGGTGGTGACCGACGTCGACGGCGCCGGCGAGCAGCCCCGGCCCGGCGTCACCGGCCAGCTGGTGGTCGACGCCATCGCCGAGGCCGCCCCCGAGCAGGCCGTCGTCTACCTGGCCGATCGCCACACCCTCGCCGCCGACCTGGCCGAGGTGCTCCAGCCCGGCGACCTGTGCCTGTCGCTCGGCGCCGGCGACATCACCACCCTGGCCGACGAGGTGCTGGCCGTCCTGGCCCGGGCCGACGTCGAGGCCGACGGCACCGTCGCCCCCGACGACGCGGGAGATCCCTCGCAGTGAGTGAGCGCAGCGAGCGAACCCGACGGCCCGGTCGTCTCTCCGTCGGCGGAGCTGGCGGAGCCGACGCTCGCTGGTGCCCGGCGACGACCAACCAGTCCGAGGTGGTCCACCGGCCGGTGGAGCACCAGTGAGCGAGGCCGTCGCGGCTGTGGCCCGCGCCACCGCCGTGCTGGGCGACCGGGCCCGGCCCGAGGCCGATGTGGGCGCCCTGACCACGTACCGGGTCGGCGGGCGCGCCGCCCTGCTGGTCGAGGCGGCCGACGAGTCCGACCTCGTGCTCGTGGCCCGGGCGGTGGCCGCCAGCGGTCTCCCCACCCTGGTGGTGGGGAAGGGCTCCAACCTGCTCGTGGCCGACGCCGGCTTCCCGGGGATCGCCGTCGTGCTGGGCCCCGGCCTGGCCACCGTCGAGGTCGAGGGCACCGTCGTGCGGGCCGGGGCCGGGGCCAGCCTCCCCGTCGTGGCCCGCCGGTCGGCCGCCGCCGGGCTGACCGGGTTCGAGTGGGCCGTCGGGGTCCCGGGCTCGATCGGCGGGGCGGTGCGCATGAACGCCGGAGGCCACGGATCCGACATGGCGGCCACCCTCCGGAGCATCCGCGTCGTCGAGCTGGCCGCGGGGGAGGATGGTGCCGTGCCCGCGACGCTCCCTGCCGATCGCCTCGCGCTGGGGTATCGGCGGTCGAACGTGTCGCCGTCGCAGGTGGTGGTGGCCGCCGAGCTGGCCCTGGCGCCGGGCGACCGGGCCACCGCCGAGGCCGAGATCAGCGGCATCGTGCGCTGGCGCCGCGAGAACCAGCCGGGCGGGCCCAACGCCGGCTCGGTGTTCACCAACCCGCCCGGCGACTCCGCCGGCCGGCTCGTCGATGCCGCCGGCCTCAAGGGCCACCGGCGGGGGAGCGCGGCCGTGTCCGACAAGCACGCCAACTTCATCCAGGCCGACACCGGTGGCTCGGCCGACGACGTCTTCGCCCTCATGGTCGAGGTGGCCCAGCGGGTGGAGGAGGTGCACGGCGTCCGCCTGCACCCCGAGACCCGCATGATCGGCCTCGACTGGCCCCTCGGGACGAGCTCGTGAGCCCTAGGACCGATGTGCGGGAGTGGCGGCCGCCGACCGAGGCGCCGGTCATCGCCCACCCGCGCATGCGGGCCCGCCGGGCCGAGGTGGTCCGGGGCGTCAACCGCCGCCGGGTGCGCCGCCTCAAGGCCGTGCTCGGCGTCGTCTGCGCCATCGTCTGGGCGCTCGTCGCCCTCCGCAGCCCGCTGCTCGACGTCGACCGGGTCCAGGTCGTGGGGGCCGAGCGGATCCCCGTCGCCGACGTGACCCGGGCCGCCGGCAACGGCCCCGGCACGCCACTGATCGACGTCGACCTGGCCGGTGCCCGCGCGGCCGTCGCCGCCCTGCCCTGGGTCGACGAGGTGCGGGTGACCCGGAGCTGGCCGGGCACGATCCGCATCGTCGTGACCGAGCGCCACGAGGTGGCCACAGTGCGCGCCGGGCGATCCGATGGGGCGAACGGCTGGGCCCTCCTCGACGCCGACGGCCGGGTGCTGGCCGTGACCGCGGCGCAGCCCGACCTGCCGGCCCTGCCCGGC
>DASYLG010000106.1:0-5358 GCA_036009685.1 Iamia sp.
GCGTTCGTCGACCAGCCCGAAGCGATCGTCGATCCGTTCGAAACGCTCATCGATCCGCTCGAAGCGCTCGTCGACCAGCTCGAAGCGCTCATCGATGCGATCGAAGCGATCCTGGAGCCACTCGCGGGTGACGGGATCGGCCGGTGAGATCTCATCGAGCAGGGCGTCCGCCTCCTCTTCGCCGATCAGGGGGTGCAGGCGCTCGTGGAGCCTGCGCTTCATGGTGGGGTGCAGCGACATGCCGCCTCCTGGTGCTCTGTCCTTCGGTGGGAGTGCAGCCAGGGGAAGTGGGGGCACTGTATGACGGGATCGGCGATCCCGTCCAACACCCTCAGGGGGTGGAGTAGAGGGCGAGGGCGTCGTCGAGGGTGACGTCGGCGACGCCGGGCGAGTCGGCCACGGCTGCCAGCCACGGCGGGCGGACCCGGGCGGCGACGGCCAGCGGGGTGTCGAGCTCGGAGCCCTCGACCGCTTGGTGGACCCACGACAGGGCGTAGTCCGGCGGCCGGACGTCGCGGGTCATCTCGACCAGGGCGAAGGGGTCGGGCGGACCGACCGGGAGGACGGCGCCGGCGACCATCATGGGCGAGCCCGGCGCCGGGCCACCGCCGGCCAGGCCGGGACCGTCGAGCAGCACCGCGCCGCGCACGTGCTCGGGGCAGGCACCGGCGACGAGGAGGGCGAGGTAGGCGCCCAGCCCGCGGCCCACCACCGTCACCGTGCCCAGGTGGATGGCGGCGATGGCGGCGTCGGCCATCAAGATCTCGGCCGTGTAGCCGCCGCCCCGCGATGGGCTCGACGCCCCGTGGCCGGTGAGGTCGAGGCCCCAGACCGGGCCCGGCCACCCGTCGGTCCAGACCGGCGCCGTCGCCGGGGTACGCTCGCCCAGGCCGTGCAGCACGAGCAGGGCCTGGACGTCGTCCTCGACCGCGTCGCGGAGGTGGTGCAGGGCCAGGTCGACCCGGTTGTGGTGCAGGATCACGGTCGGCGGGCTCACGAGATGTGCTCCAGGACCAGGTCGGCCACCATCCGGGGCTGCTCGATGTGGACGAAGTGGCCCACGCCCTCGAGCCCGGCGAAGCGACCACCGGGGGGCAGGTTCGGCACCACGTCCTCCGGCAGCGTGCCCCACCCCATGGGCTCGAGCTCCCGCCCCAGCACGCAGAGGGTCGGCATGCCCAGGCTGGGCAGCCGGGCCATCGACCACTCCGGCCGCCAGGGCCCGAAGCCGCCGGGTCGCAGGGTGGGATCGATCTTCCAGCGCCACCCGTCGTCGGCCGGCCGGGCGCCGATGGGGACGAGGTAGCGGAGCCAGGCCGGGTCGAGCCGGGGGTTCATCCTCCCCCGGCGCTCGGCCAGGCCCTCGAGCGTCCCCGGCCGGCGGACCTTGTCGCCCGCCGTCCGCCGGTGCTCCAACCACGAGCTCGTCTCGGCCTGGCGCATCCGGGTCCGGTTGTGCTCGGGGACGTCGGGCCAGCTGCGGCTGGACGGGAGGCCGTCGAGGTTGACGACGTGGCTCACCGTGTGGGGCGAGGACTCCGCCAGCTGGAGGATCAGGGCGCCGCCCTTGCTGTGGCCCAGGACGGGCATCGGGGCGGCGCCGAGGGTGGCCATGACCGCCCCGGCGTCGCGCACGTCGGCCTCCCACGAGTAGAGCGTGGGGTGCTCGGAGTCGCCGTGACCCCGCTGGTCCCACGCCACGACCCGCCACCCGGCGTCGGCCACGATCGGGGCCAGGCCGTCGAAGGTGCCGGCGAAGTCGAACCCGCCGTGGGCGAACAGCACGGGTGGGGCGGTCTCGTCCCCCCACTCCCAGACGCTGAGGCGGAGTCCGTGGCTCTCCACCCAGCGATGACGGTCGGGGCGACGGGCGCCCGGGAAGGCGTGGTCGACACCGTCGGGCGAGGGCTCCGACGCCAACCGGGCGCGCGGGGGTGGGATCGGGTCGCTCTCAGCCACCGGCGGAGGCTATCCGCCCACCTTGACCCGCTGGTCAAGCGTCAGGGCGAGACCGGCGTGGAGGCGGCGTAGCCCCGATCGACGATCATCTGGCCCATCTCGGCGTAGTCCTCGCGAGCGGGCGGGGCGATGGTGGCCAGGCCGTCGACGTAGCGGTTGAACATGCAGAAGGCGGCGGCGATGAGCACGGCGTCGTGGATCTCGACGTCGGTGGCGCCCTCGGCCCGGGCGGCGCCGACGGCCTCCTCGGTGACGCTCAGGCCCGACTCCTGCACCTGGTCGGCGATGGCCAGCAGGGCCCGGAGCTTGGGCGAGACCGGGGCCGACGCCGGGTCGGCCAGGACGGCGTCGACCACGTCGTAGCCCCCGTCGAGCTGGAAGGCGGCGAAGGCGCTGTGCGAGCTGCAGCAGAAGTGGCAGTCGTTGCGCCCCGAGACGCGGCTGGCGATCAGCTCCCGCTCGCCCCGGGTGAGGCTGCTGTCGCCCCGGAGCAGCACCTCGGCCAGCTCGTTGAGCGGCTTGGCCGTCTCGGGCCGGAACGTCATCGGTCCCAGGATCCCCGGCAGGCCCTCGGGCAGCGCGATGTGCGGCATCGTGTCCTCCTCCCCCACGGCGACCCTCCCTGGCCCGTTCCGCGGTCTGCGGAGGCTACCCGGCGCCCCGTCGCGGGGGAAGGGCCGCCCGTGCGCCAGATGCCGACCGGGTCACGGGTGACCGGTAGCCTCTGATCCCTGTGGCATCTGGGATCGCGACGGCGCGCCTGAAGCGGGCCAAGGGGCACCGTCACCTCCTCCAGGGCTCGGCCATGCTCGTGATCGGGGCCGCCATCCAGGCCGGCTCGGGGGCCATCTTCTGGCTCATCGCGGCCAAGCTCGACACCGAGGCCGATGTCGGCAGCGCGGCCAAGCTCTCCCAGTCGATCCTGTTCGTCACGTATCTCGCCGGCCTCGGCCTGCCGGTGGCGCTGGCCCGCTACGCCGCCGACCGCGACGACGACTCCGACACGACCTTCACGTGGGCCGTGATCGCCACGTCGGCGGTCGCCGGGCTCCTGGGACTGGGCTACGTCGCCGTCCTCCACTCCTCGGCCACCGACGTGCTCACCGACTGGCACGGTGCCTTCGGCCCGCTCGTGTTCGCCGCCACCACCGTGGGGGCGGCGCTGTCGATGATCGCCGACGTCCGCTGCATGACCGCCCGGCGCTGGAACCTGGTGATGATCCGCATCACCATCGTCGGCCTGGTGCGGTTCCCGCTGCTCTTCCTCGCCCGCGAGCACGACCACCGGGCGCTGTGGCTGTTCGTCTTCTCGTCCGGGCCCGTCGCCGCGTCCGGGTTCGTCGGCGCCTTCCTGGCCCCCCGGTTCGCCGGCGGCCGGCTCCGCCTCGGCCCGCGCCCGGCGGCGACGATCCAGGCCCTGCGCTACTCGGCCGTGAACTACCTCTCGACCCTGGCCTACCAGGCGCCCTACTTCGCCCTGCCCGTCATCGTCCTGGCCTCGGTCAGCTCGGAGAGCTACGCCAGCTTCAACGTGGCCTGGGGCATCGTGGCCGTGGCCTTCTACGTGCCGACGGCGCTGGGCCAGGCCCTCCTCGCCGAGGGCGGGCGCGACGGCGCCCACCTCCGCTCCCAGGTCCGCCTGGCGATGATCCTCGCCCTGGGCCTCATGGTGGCGGGGGGTCTCGTCACCGCCGTGGGCCGCGACGTGGTCACCGCCGTCTACGGCGAGGGCTACTCCGACGCGGCCCGCGTGCTGCCGGCCATGGTGGCGGCCGGGATCCCGTGGGCCATCACGTCGCTGCTGCTCTCCGAGGTGCGGATCCTCCATCGCCACGCGGCCACCGTGTCGATCACGCTCGGCCTCACCGCCGCCATCGTGATCCCGGCCCTGCTGCTCGTGCCCGAGGGCGGCCTCGGGCCCGACGGCATCGACGGCGCCAGCATCTCGTGGCTCATCGGCAACCTGGTGGCCGCCGGCGTGGCGGTCGTCGCCTCGCGGATCAGCCACGCCCGCGGCGTGGCCGACCCGCAGCTCGACGACGACCCGACGCTCGACGACCCCGGCACCGAGGCCGCCGCCACCGAGGTCGGCATCACCCTGGCCGAGCACTCCGCCTGAGGCCCCGCCGGCCGGTGGGGACGGGGCGCCGGAGCAAGGCTACGATCCTGGGTTCCGACCAGGGGGGTTGAGATGACGACGGAACTGTCGAAGGACGGCGCATCCGCAGGGGTGAGCGGGCCCATCGAGGCATGGCTCCAGGAGCTGTGGGACCGAGGGGGCAGCGACCTGCTGCTGAGCGAGGGGATCAAGCCAATGATCCGCGTCGACGGGGGACTGATCCCCATCGAGGCGGCCGACGTGCTCACCGCCGAGCGGGTCGAGGAGCTGGTCCTGGAGCTCCTGCCGGAGGACAAGCGGACCGAGCTCGTGCGTCACCGCGAGGTCGACTTCTCCTTCGGGTGGCACGACGTCACCCGGCTCCGGGGCAACGCCTTCTACCAGCGGGGCACGGTCGCCGTCGCCCTGCGCGTGATCCCGTTCTACATCCCGTCCTTCGACGAGCTGGGCCTGCCGCCGGTGTTCAACCACCTGTGCGGTGCCACCCAGGGCCTCGTCCTGGTGACCGGTCCGACGGGCTCCGGCAAGTCGACCACCCAGGCCTCCATGGTCGACAAGATCAACGCCACCCGGCCGGTCCACATCCTCACCCTCGAGGACCCGATCGAGTTCGTCCACCGCCACAAGCGGGGCGTGGTCAGCCAGCGCGAGATCGGCTTCGACACGACCAGCTTCCCCCGCGGCCTGCGCGCCGCCCTGCGCGAGGACCCCGACGTCCTGCTCGTGGGCGAGATGCGCGACCCCGAGAGCATCCAGACGACGCTGAGCTTCGCCGAGACCGGCCACCTCGTGATCGCCACGCTGCACACCAACGACGCCAGCACGGCCATCGACCGGATCATCGACGTCTTCCCGACCGACCGCCAGCAGCAGGTCCGGGCCCAGCTGGCCGCCTGCCTGCACGCCGTGATCGCCCAGCGTCTGGTGCCCCGCATCGGGGGCGGCCTGGCGGCTGCCTTCGAGGTGCTGGTGGCGACGACCGCCGGACGGTCGCTGATCCGCGAGGGCCGCAGCCACCAGATCCGCAACGTGATCGCCCAGGGCGCGGCCGACGGCATGTTCACGCTGGAGGCCTCGCTCGGCCACCTCGTCGAGCGGGGCTACGTCTCCTACGAGGACGCCGCCGCCCGCGCCGTCGTCCCCAGCGACATCCGCTACCGCCCCCGGCCCGCCCCCGTGGGCCCGGTGGCCCCGGCCGGCCCCGTGCACCCGGTCAGCCCCCCCGCCGCCGTCGGTTGACGCCAGGCCATCCGCGACGCGCAAGAGGCGGGGGCCGGAGC
>DASYLG010000107.1:0-2382 GCA_036009685.1 Iamia sp.
CAGGCACCACGTGGGCGTCGGTACCGGGTGATCGCCCCACGTCCACCTCCCACGTGGTGCCTGGCACCTCGTGAGATCGGTGTCCCCTCCGTCAGTACGGGGGTTCGGGGTCGTACTGGATGTACTTCCTCACCTCGCGCGAGCGCTCGGGTGACACCAGACGGGCGACGAGGGCGAGGGCCATGTCGATGCCGGCGCTGACGCCGGCCGAGGTGACGACGTCGCCATCGTCGACGTAGCGGTCGTCGGGGCGCACCTCGATGGTCGGGTCCAGCTCGGCCAGGGTGTCGAGGGAGCCCCAGTGGGTGGTGGCCGGACGCCCGGCCAGGAGCCCGGCGGCGGCGTAGACGAGCGAGCCGGTGCACACGCTGGTGGTGATCTCGGCCGCCGCCGCCCACGCCCGCACCCGGTCCAGGTGATCGGGGTCCTTCAGCAGCGGGCGGGTGCCCTGGCCCCCGGGGTGGAGGACGACGGCCATCTCCCCGACGTCGGCGGCCGAGTGGTGGGGGACGATCTTCAGGCCCTTGGCCGCCGTCACCGGTTCGCCGTCGACCGAGAAGGTCGTCACCCGCCAGCCGTCGTCGGGCCAGAAGGTGCACCAGGCGGCCAGGACCTCCCACGGCCCGACGGCGTCGAGCTCCTCCACGTCGTCGAAGAGGAGGATCCCGATCGTCTTGGTCATGGCCGCGACGCTAGGACGCCCGCTCGGCCACGGCCGCCGTCGTTCCGGCCAGATCCCGGACGGTTCAGGCCGCCGGGGCGACCAGGTCGCTCGGGAGGAGCTGCTCGGCGAGGAGCCGGTCGAAGCGGGCCGGGTCGCCGGCGACGAAGCGCCGGCAGAGCTCGACGCCCTCGGTGTAGCAGAAGATGTAGGCCCGCCAGGTGGGGTCGCTGATGAACGAGATCTGCTTCTCGGCCCGGGCCTTCGGGAGCAGCAGCCAGCGCTCGGCCCACGCCACCACGTCGTCGGCCGGGCGGCCCTCGGCGTGGAGCATCAGGGCGATGTTCCCCCGGGCCTTGCTGACCGACGAGAGCGCGCCCCGGACCGCGGCGGCCTCGTCGGCGTCGTAGCGCAGGCCCAGATCGGCGAACAGCGGTGCCAGGGCCGCCTCGGTGTCCTCCCCCACCAGCGCCTCCAGCGCCGCGTCGGCCAGGCCCTCGGCCAGCAGGCACTGGGGCGTGCCCACCAGGAAGATCGACTCCTCGACCTGGCCCCGGCGCCGCACCAGCCCGACCTCCTTGCGGCAGTGCTCGGTGTGGTGGCCGGGGTAGGCCTCGTGGGCGACGAGATGGCCCAGCACCAGCGACTGCACCGGTAGGTCGACGTTGATGGCCACCCGGCTGCGGAGGTCGCCCAGGTAGTAGTTGAACCCGGACCACGGCTTGTCCGTCTCGAGCACCCACTCGACGTGCTCGCCGTCGGGCAGGCCCCACGACCGGCGGGTGCGCTCGGCGAAGTCGTCGGCCAGCGTGCGGATGGCCTCGTCGAGCCGGTCGGGCGGGATGGTGTGGGCCTCGCGCCAGGCGATCACCCGCTCCCGCAGGTCGCCGTCGCCCGGGAGGGCCTCGGCCAGCCGCCGGTGGGCGGCGGCCAGGTCGTCCTCGGCCACCGGCTCCGGGCGGACGCCGTAGCTCGATTCGACCTCGTCGAGGTAGCCCAGCGGCTCGCCGGCCAGGCTCCGGCCGACGGTGTGGAGCCCGACGACCTGGGCCCGCAGCCAGGCCCGGCGGCGCCCCTCGACGTCGGCGTCGGCGCCCTGGTCGATGTCGGCGACGAGGCGGGCGGCCTCGGCCACGAGGCCCGGCAGCGGATGGGGCGTGGCCGCGTCGGCCTCGGCCTGCCACGACGGCGGGCCGTAGTAGGCGTCGACCAGCCCGTCGAGGTGCCGCCCCATGTCGAGCCCGAGGCGGACGTAGCGCTCGACGACGTCGGGAGCCATCGGGATCGGCTAGCCGAGCCCGGCGTGGAGGTTGGTGATGCAGTGCTCCCACGCCTGCGCCGACACCTCGGGGTCGTGGACCTCGGGGCGGGTGTCGTTGAAGAAGGCATGGTCGACACCGGGGAAGATCCGGATCTGGGCGTCGACGTCGGCGGCGATCAGGTCGGCCTCGAGCTGCCGGGCCTGGTCGGGACCGAAGAAGCCGTCCTGCTCGGCGAAGATGCCGCGCACCTTGGCCTGGACGTTCGACCAGTCGGGCTGGGCGTGCTCCCACGGGATGAGCCCGTACCAGGGCACGCAGATCGAGAAGGCGGCGGGGCGCTCGGCCGCCAGCACCAGCGCCAGGCCGCCGCCCATGCAGAAGCCGGTGACGCCCAGCGTCTCCGAGGTCGTGGCCTCGTGCTGCTGGAGGTAGGCGATGGCGCCCGACATGTCGGCCACG
>DASYLG010000108.1:0-6635 GCA_036009685.1 Iamia sp.
GCGCCCCCGGACGTGACGTCCTCGATGAAGGCGCCCTGGCCCGTGTCGTACGGATCCGGGGGCACGTCCCACGTGCCGTCCTCCCGCGAGACGAAGAGGCCGGGAGGGGAGTCACGACCCCCGATCGCGGCGAGGACGACCCGCTCGGCCGAGCACGCGATCCGGGTCCCGATCATGGGTGCCGCCACCGCCGGCGGGATCTCCACGTCCCGGGTCCGTCCGTCGGCCAGCGCGACGGCGAGCAGCGAGGCCGTGGTCACCTCGCTCTCGAGCAGCCACCACGTGGTGTCGGTGGCGCAGAACTCGGCCCCGAACCCGTTGGGCAGATCGCCGGCGACCGTGCGCCAGCCGTCGTCGTCCCCGTCGATCACGGCCAGGGTCGCGGCGCCCTCGTACGAGGGCCGGAAGTACCCGGCGGCGCTGTCCGCCCCGGTCGGGTCGATGTGCCAGAGGGAGGTCTGCGGGACGTCTTCGAAGCCGGCGGGCAAGGTGAGCCGCGCCCACGTCCGCTCGACGGGGTCCAACCGGTACGACAGGAGGTCGGTGGGCGGGGTGTAGCCCGAGTCCACCGGGACGGTGTCGGCATCGACCCCGTGGCCGTAGACGTAGGCGTCCACGATCACCTTGGTGGTGCCGAAGACGGCGGTGTCGATCTGGACCGGGCGCTCGTCGTCGAAGGGCGGCGCCGGGATGTCGGCCAGGGCGCCGGTCTCCAGGTCGAACGTCTGCCCGAAGACGTCGGCGTCCTCGGCCGCCTCGCCACCCAGGCCGACGAGGAGGTCGTCGGTGGCCCCGACCACGCCCCAGCCGTCGGTGGGGCTGACGAAGGCGACGGGCACCTCGGTGGGATCGCCCACCGGTCCCGTGGTCGTCGCCGGGTCGGCCTCGTCGTCCCCGTCGTCGGAGCACCCCGGCCACGGCGGCTCCGATCGCCATCACCGCGACCAGCACCACCACGGCCGCCCGTCCTCGTCCCCGCCCCATGGCGCCAGTCTGGCCCCGGCGCGTGCGCTCAGCCGGTCAGGCTGCTGCGGCCCTCGGTGCGCCACCAGCTGGCGGTGAGCTGGAGCCCCTCGACCGACCCACGGGGCGAGATCTCCTCCCACAGCCGCTTGTAGCCGGTGGTGGCGATCAGCCAGCGGCCGTCGACCTTGACGTAGGTGTCCTCGTAGAAGGCCGCGCCCCGGACCGTCATGTCGAAGTCGAGGAGGTGGACGGTGTCCTCCAGCGCCCAGGTCCCGGTGGCCTCGGGGGCCGACACGAGGTCGATCTCGGGGTGATGGCAGTGGTGCGACGAGTGGAACGTCTCCGCGCCCATCGTCCGCTGGAGGAAGTCGAGGACCGCCTCCCGGCCCGAGTAGGCGTTGGCGCCACCGGAGTAGGTCGCCTCGATGGCGGGCGTCATCAGCGTGGCCATGTCGGCCCAGAGCTTCTGGTCGAGACAGCGCAGGTAGGCGTACTTGAGCCGTTCGATCAGGTGGATCTCGACCAGGTCGTCGGAGGTGAGGGGGGCGGCGGTGGTCACGAGGACTCCTCGGTGAGGAAGGCGGTGATGAGCGGGTTGACGGCGTCGGGATCCTCGACGTGGAGGAAGTGGCCCACGCCGTCGAGGATCTGCGCCCGCGAGCCCGGGGCGGGGAGGTGGGCCTCGGCCCCGGTGACCAGGCCGGCCCCGAGGCAGCCGTCGGTGGCGCCGTGGAGGTAGAGGAGCGGGATCGGCGTGGGGGTCATCCACCCGGCCTGGGGGGCGTCGAGGTCGGGGCTCTTGAGTCCGTCGCCCAGCGTCGCCCGGTAGTAGCCCAGGGCGGCGGTGAGGTTGGCGGGGTCGCGCAGGGCGTCCTTCACCGCCGGCACGTCACCGGCGGCGTCGTACCCCGGCGACCAGTCGGCCCACAGGCGGTCGATGAAGTCGAGGTCGTCGGCGGCCACCACGCCGTCGGCCAGCGGGCTCTGGAAGAAGAACATGTACCAGCTGCGGCGGAGCTGGTCGTAGGACGTGAAGCCGCCGAACATGGCGCCGGCCGGGGGGACGGCCATGGCCACGGCGCGCCGCCAGCGGTCGGGCTCCCAGCCCACGGCGGCGTAGGTCGTCATGGCGCCCCAGTCGTGGCCGACGATCACGGCCCGGTCGTCGCCGCCGAGCGCCTCGTGCAGCCGGCTGGCGTCGCGGGCCAGGGCGCCGACCTGGTAGAGGCCATCGGCCGGGACCGAGGTCGGGGCGTAGCCGCGCAGCCACGGCGCCACCGGCCGGAAGCCGGCGACGGTGAGGGCGGGGATCAGGTATCGCCACGTGGGGGCGGCGTCGGGGAAGCCGTGGAGGAGGAGGGCGAGCGGGGCGTCGGCGTCGGCGGCGGGGTCGGTGAGCCAGGCCACGTCGAGGTCGCCGACGTCGGTGTGCTCGATCGTCAGGCCGGTCGGAGGGGTCGGGTCCATCGCCGGGGGACCGTACTGCGGAGCACCGACTGCGTGACGACCTTCACGACCGCTCGCGGCAGGGCTCACGGCGCTTGCCGCCGTATCTGAGATACCTGTCACACACAGTCCAGGCCCCGTCCAACCCGACTACGGTTCGCCGCCACCTGGGGGGTCAGGTACAGGTACCAAGGGGACATCACATGGTCGACATCACGTTCTGGGGGGTCCGAGGTTCGACTCCCTGTCCGTGCGATGCCAACCGCCGCTACGGCGGCAACACCGCCTGCGTCTCGATCGAGCGGCCCGGCCGGGCGCCGATCATCCTCGACCTCGGCACCGGGCTCCGGTTCTTCGGTCAGACCCAGCCCGCCGACGGCAGCTTCGTCGGCCACGCCTTCGTCACCCACATCCACTGGGACCACGTCCAGGGGCTGCCGTTCTTCGTCCCCGTGCTCGCCCCCGGCGCCCACCTCACCGTGCGGGCCCCCCGCCCCCAGGCCGATCTCAGCCTGGGCGACGCCTTCGGCCAGTTCCTCCGGCCGCCGTACTTCCCGGTCACGGCCGAGCAGCTCCACGGCCACATCGACTTCGTGGACTTCGACGACGGCGAGACGGTCGAGATCGACGGCGCCGTCGTCACCGCCCGCACCGTGCCCCACGTGGGCGCCACCAACGGCTACCGGGTCGAGGTCGACGGCATCGTCATCGCCTACATCAGCGACCACCAGCAGCCGGTCGACGGAACCGACCGCATCGCCGAGGGGGCCCTCGCCCTGTGCGACGGAGCCGACCTGGTGATCCACGACGCCCAGTTCACACCGGACGACTTCGCCGGCAAGTCCGACTGGGGCCACTGCACCGTCGACTACGCCGTGCACGTGGCCGCCACCGCCGGGGCGTCCCGGCTGGCCCTGTTCCACCACGACCCCGAGCGTCACGACGAGGGGGTCGACGCCCTGCTGCGTCACGCCCGCCAGGAGGGCGCGGCCCGCGGGCTGGCCGAGGTCATCGCCGCCGCCGAGGGCACCACGGTGTCGCTGATGCGCAACGGCATCGCCCGGCCCCGCGCCGTCCCTGTGGCCGCCGAGCCCGTGGTGGCCGAGGCCCGGAACGGCTCCTCGGCGCGCGCCGTGGCGGCCGGCCGCCGCTAGCGGCATCCGACCCTCGCCCGTGGACCTGGCCGAGGATCCCGACCACGAGGCCGTCGCCGCCGGGGTGCGGGCCGTCTGCGCCGGGTTCGACGACGACTACTGGGCCGGCTGCGACCACGACCACCGCTTCCCGTGGGAGTTCTACGACGCCATGGCGGCGGGCGGCTGGGTCGGCGTCGCCATCCCCGAGCGCTTCGGCGGTGGGGGCTGCGGCATCTCCGAGGCGGCCATCCTCATGCGGGAGGTGGCAGCGTCGGGGGCGGCCATGAACGGCTGCACCGCGCTCCACCTCACGGTCTTCGGGCTCGAGCCGGTCGTGAAGTTCGGGAACGAGCGGCTGCAGTCCGAGTTCCTGCCCCGGGCCGCGGCCGGCGACCTGCACGTCGCCTTCGGGGTGACCGAGCCGACGGCCGGCACCGACACGGCGCGCATCGCCACCCGGGCCACCCGCGACGGCGACGGCTGGCGCATCTCGGGCCAGAAGATCTGGACGTCGAAGGCCGAGGAGTCGTCGGTGTGCCTCCTGCTGGCCCGGACCGGCGAGGCGGCCGAGGGGCTCGACGGGCTGAGCCTGTTCCTGGTCGACCTCGACCCGGCCCACGTCACCATCCGGCCCATCCCCAAGACGGCCCGCAACGCCGTCGGCAGCTGCGAGGTGTTCTACGACGACCTCCCGGTCGAGGGCTGGCGGCTGGTGGGGGAGGAGGGCAAGGGCTTCCGCCACCTGCTGTCCGGGCTCAACCCCGAGCGCATCCTGATCGCGGCCGAGGCCATCGGCACCGGGCTGGCCGCCCTGCGGCGCGGCGTGGCCTACGCCAAGGAGCGACAGGTGTTCGGCCGGCCCATCGGCGCCAACCAGGCGCTCAGCCATCCGCTGGCCGACGCCCATGCCCGGCTGCGGGCGGCGTGGCTGATGGTGCAGCTGGCGGCCTGGCGCTACGACCACGGGCTGCCGTGCGGCGAGGAGGCCAACACGGCCAAGTACCTCGCCGCCGAGGCCGGCTTCGACGCCTGCGACCGGGTGCTCCAGGTCCACGGCGGGTTGGGTTTCGCCGAGGAGTACCACGTGGGCCGCTACTGGCGCGAGGCCCGCATCATGAAGGTCGCCCCGGTGAGCCAGGAGATGACGCTCAACTACCTGGCGTCCAACGTCCTCGGGTTGCCGAAGAGCTACTGACCGCTGCCTAACCTGACGGCGTGTCAGACCACGGACCGGCCATCGACCCCTCGAAGTTCCGCACCGTGCTGGGACACTTCCCGACGGGCGTGGCGGTGATCGCCGCCGAGGACGACGCCGGCAAGATCGGCCTGGCCGTGAGCTCGTTCTTCTCGGCCTCGCTCGACCCGCCGCTGATCGGCTTCTGCGCCGGTGACCAGTCGTCGAGCTGGCCGCGGATCCGCGACGCCGGCCGGTTCTGCGTCAACCTCCTCGCCGCCGCCCAGGAGGACGTGTGCCGGGTCTTCGCCGGCAAGGGCGAGGACAAGTTCGCCGGCATCGGCTACGACGCCGCGCCGTTCTCGGGCGCGCCCCGCATCCACGACGTCCTGGCCTGGATCGACTGCGAGATCGACGCCGTCCACCGCGCCGGCGACCACGACGTCGTCATCGGTCGCGTCCACGACCTGGCCGTCGCCGACGAGGTCCACCCCCTCGTCTTCTTCCGCGGCGGCTACGCCAACCTCGAGCGGTAGCCGCGCGACGGTCGCCGTCAGGCGAGGGGGGACGTGCCCCGGACCGCGTAGCGGAGGTGGAGGGCGTCGTGGCCCTGCAGCCGGCGGACCAGCTCGAGGTCGAAGCGGTCGGGGCCGATGTCCTCGAACAGGCGACGGCCGGCGGTGAGCAGCACGGGCACCAGGTGGACCTCGACCTCGTCCAGCTCGCCGGCGCGGAGCAGGGCCTGAGCGGCGGCGGCGCCGTGGACCAACACGGCCCCGTCACCGGCATCGGCCCGGGCGGCACCCGCACAGGCGGCGGCGGACCGGTGCCAGTGGACGTTGCCGGCGTCGTCCTCGGGGTCGTGGGTGAGGACGTGGATGGGGACGCCGTCGTGGTGGTCGCCGTTCCAGCGGCCGGCGAGCTCGAAGGTGCGCCGGCCGGTGATGACGGCGCCGGTGGCCTGCGCCTCGCCGTAGACCTGTCCGTCGACGCCCTCGCCCTCGCGCTCGTCGAGCCAGTTGAACAGGCGGCCGCCGCCCTGCCCCAGCTCCTGTCCGGGCCGGTCGTCGGGTCCGCAGACGAACCCGTCGAGCGACATCGCCATGTAGAGCCGGATCGTTGCCATCGTCATGCCTCCTGGGTGGGCGGGGCGAAGTCGGCCTCGGTCATGGCGACGCCGTGCCCGGCCGGCCACTGCACGAGCTCGATGCGGTAGCCGTCGGGGTCGGTCAGCCAGGCCGTGCGAGGTCCGTCCGCACCGCCCGGCTGCTCGACGGGTCCCGGCTCCAGCCCGGCGGCGGCCAGCCCGGCCACCGTCGCCTCCAGGTCGTCGACCTGGACGGCGAGGTGGTCGAGGCCGCCAGGGTCGATCGGCCCACCGTCGGGGCGGTGGACCAGCTCCAGCACCACCTCGGGGCGGCCGGGGTCGCCGAGGGCGGCCAGGCGGGCGCCACCCCCGATGTCGACGGTGCCGAGCAGCCGCCAACCCACGGCCTCGTAGAAGGCCAGCGAGACATCGAGATCGGTGACCCGCAGGCCGGGGAACAGCGTCTTCACATCAGGGGAGACGAACCGGGACCGGCGAGCTCATCGGTGCGGCGAGAGACGGGGTCAGACGTCGAGGGCGGCGAGCAGGAAGGCGAGGGTCTCGGCCTCGCGGCGCCAGGCGTCGTAGCGGCCGGAGGGGCCACCGTGGCCGGCGCCCAGCTCGACCCGGAAGACCACCGGCCGGTCGGACGAGGCCTCGGTGCGCTGGCGCAGCCGCTGGACCCAGATGGCCGGCTCGTGCACGCCGACCCGGGGGTCGTTGAGACCGCCGGTGGCCAGGACGATCGGGTATGGCCCGGTGCCGACGTTCTCGGTCGGGCTGTAGTCCCGCATGGTGGCGAACACGTCGGGGTCGGTGATGGGAT
>DASYLG010000109.1:0-1881 GCA_036009685.1 Iamia sp.
GGAGAGCGACGATCGCCTCGAGCGATTCCTCCATCATGGCCCGTTGCCGCAGGGTGTCGAGGCCGAGCATGTGCGCATCGGAAGCGAGCTGGCCCGGCCCGACGCCCAGCATGACCCGCCCCCGGGTCAGGTGGTCGAGCAGCACCATCCGGTCGGCCAGCATCAGAGGCTGGTGGTACGGGAGCGACGACACGCCCGTGCCCAGGCGGATCCGCCGGGTCCGCTCGGCGGCGGCGGCGATGAAGACCTCGGGCGAGGCGATGATCTCGAACCCGGCCGAGTGGTGCTCGCCGATCCAGGCCTCGTCGAACCCCAGCCGGTCGAGGTGCTCGATCAGCTCCAGGTCCCGCTGCAGGGCGAGCGTCGGGTTCTGCCCGACGGGATGGAACGGGGCGAGGAAGATGCCGAAGCGACGGGGTCCGGTGGAGAGATCGGCCATGACCCGGCAGCCTGCCCGATCGCCCCGTTCCGTGTGCGGGAACCCACCGGACCGGTGGGTTTCCGCACACGGAACGGCTCAGCGCAGGACGTCGAGGGCGTGGCGGGCGAAGGCGTCGCGGCGCGCCGACACCAAGTCCAGGGTGAGGTCGGGACGACCCTGGGCGTGGAAGTTGGGGAGCCAGAGGGCGAGGTCGGGGACCGAGGCCAGAAGGGCCACCAGGTCGGCGCCGGCCACGGCCTCGGGCGAGAGCGGCCGGCCGCTCGCCTCCTCCCAGCCCGTGGCGATCTCGTCGTGTCCGCCTCCGCCGAGGACGGCGAGGTCCCAGCGCAGCGAGCCGATGTCGACGATCGGGGGGCCGACGCCGGCGTAGTCCCAGTCGAGCGTGCCGACGTGCTCGCCGTCGTCCCACAGCGTGTTGCCCTGCCAGAGGTCGCCGTGCACGAAGCCGAGCGGGCCGTCCGGCGGCGGGAGGGCGGCGACCACCTCACGGGCCTCGGCGAACAGGTCGGCACAGGGCGCGGGGACCGGCAGCGTCTCGAACGGCACGGTGGCGAGCGACGACGCCCGCTCGGGCAGCAGGACCGTCGGCGCCAGGGCCACGGCGTGGATGGCGGCGGCGACGCGCCCGAGGTCCCGGCCCCGCCCCGGCTCGTCCGGCCCGGGGACCCGGCTGTCGCCCGTGATCCACGACTGCACGAGGACGGGGCGCCCGGCCTCCGCCCCCGTCTCGTCGGCGGCCAGGACCCGTGGCGCCGGGATCCCGTGGGCGGCGCAGACGCCGAGCGCCGCCACCTCGGTGGCCAGGCCGGTCGTGCCCGGCTCACCCAGCCCGAGGACGACCCGCCGAGCCGGGTCGACGTCGCCCAGCTCGAGGCGCCACGGCCCGGCCTCGTCGCCCTGCGGGAGCGCCGACCACCCGACGACGGGAGCCCGAAGCACCCCCGTCACCCACGCCAGGATCTCCGGTGGCGGTGCCCCCGACACCCGCTCAGCCGCCGGCGGCGACGAGCTCGGCGATCTGGACGGCGTTGAGGGCGGCGCCCTTGCGGAGGTTGTCGTTGGCCACGAAGAAGGCCAGGCCCCGCCCGCCGGGCACGGTCTCGTCGACCCGGATGCGGCCGACGAAGGTGGGGTCGGCGCCCGCCGCCAGGAGGGGGGTGGGCAGGTCGCTCAGCTCGACCTCGGGACCGGCGGCGGCCAGCGCCTGGCGGGCCTCGGCCGGCGAGATCGATCGCTCGAACCGGGCGTTGATCGAGAGCGAGTGGCCGGTGAACACCGGGACGCGCACGCAGAGGGCGGAGACCAGCAACCCTGGGATGCCGAGGATCTTCTTGCTCTCGTCGCGGAGCTTCTGGTCCTCGCCGGTCTCGTCGAGGCCGTCGTCGACGAAGGCGCCGCACTGGGGGATGACGTTGTAGGCGATGGTCGTCGGGAACTTG
>DASYLG010000110.1:0-7923 GCA_036009685.1 Iamia sp.
CGTCGAGGTGGTTGGCCGTGCGACGCACGACGGTGATGTGGCAGTCCCACGGCTGCAGCAGGCGGACCAGCGACTCGGTGATCCCGCCACCGCCGAGGATCGTGACCCGGGCGCCGACCAGGTTGCGACCCGCCGGCCGGCTCCACGACGACGCCTGGGCGTAGGCCCCGACGTGGCGCAGCCCGCCCAGCAGCAGGGTGAGGGCCATCTCGGCCACCGGCGTGGCGTAGACGCCCTTGCCGCAGGTCCACCGGCGGTCGTGGTCGAGGATCTCGACGTAGGTCTCGATGCCGGCGAACGGCAGCTGGACCCAACGCACCTGCGGGTGCTGCTGGAGCAGTTCGTGCAGCGCCTCGGGGTGGCGGGGCGAGGCCCACACCACGCCGTCGGCGTCCTCCGGGCCGACCAGCCGGCCGCCTCCCGCCTCCACCGCCTCGGCCAGCCACCCCGGCGTCCGGCCCTCCGGCCCCAGGTGGATGGCGCCCCGATCCGGCATGGGTCTAGTAGGGCCCGTCGCAGCAGGAGTCGCGCTGGAAGCAGACGGTGCAGCGGTAGCCAAGGGCCCGAGCGGCCCGCCGCCGACGAAGGAGGCGGCATGAGCGGGAAGGACGGCTTCGGTTGCTCCGAGGCCCTGCCGAGGACCGGGCAGGTGAACGGCGACCCATCTCCACCGGTCTAGTAGGGCCCGTCGCAGCAGGAGTCGCGCTGGAAGCAGACGGTGCAGCGGTAGTGCGCGTGCTCGGGGGCCATGGGTCCGCCGCAGTGGCCGCACTGGGTCGAGAGGTCGCAGGCGGCCGGGGCCGGGGCGCCCGACGGTGCGGATGCGGTCGTGGGGGTCGATGAGGACGACATCCGTCCCACGCTACGACGGCACCCGACCACCGTCGGGGACCGCAGGGAGTGAGACTTGACCCGTTGGTCAGGCGGCCCGTCGCGGCCGTAGCCTCGACCCCGATGTCGATCCGTCCGCCCGAGCCCGCCGACGCCCACGGCGACATGGAGGACATGGAGGAGGTCGAGGACGTCCTGCTCGAGGGCGACCGGGCCTTCACCCCCGGGACGGCCCGCTCGGCCTGGTCGCACCCCCGCTTCCGGACGATCTACCTGGGGGCCTTCGCCTCCAACATCGGCACCTGGATGCAGAACGTGGTCCTGGGCGCGCTGGCCTACGACCTCACCGGCTCGGGCGTGTTCGTGGGCGTCGTCACCGCCGCCCAGCTCGGGCCGCTGCTGGTGCTGTCGCTGGTCGGTGGGGCCCTGGCCGACGCCGTCGACCGCAAGAAGCTGCTGATCGTCCTCTCGGTCGGGCAGGGGATCGCGTCCCTGGGCCTGGCGGCCGTCGCCCTCGACGACTCGCCCAACCGGGTCCTGCTGGTGGCCGTGGTGCTGGCGATCGGCTGCATGAACGCCCTCTACGCCCCGACCTTCAGCGCCGTGGTGCCGATCCTCGTCCCCCGCCGCGACCTGGCCGGCGCCATCTCGCTCAACTCGGTCCAGATGAACGCCTCCCGGGTGGTGGGACCGGCCATCGGCAGCCTGATCTTCGCCAACTTCGGCGCCTCGTTCGTGTTCCTGGTGAACGCCGTCAGCTACGGCGCCGTGATCATCGCCCTCACCCGCGTCCCGCTCCCCGAGCCGCGGTCCACCGGCACCCAGGGCCTCCACCGGCTGCTCGAGGGCATCCGCTATGCCCGCGGCCACCGCGAGGTGGGCCAGGCCATCCTCGTGATCTTCATCTTCTCGCTGCTGGCCCTGCCGTTCATCACCCAGATGCCCACGCTCGCCGACGAGAACCTGGGCCTGGCGGCCAAGTCCGAGGCCTACGGCCTGCTCTACGCCGCCTTCGGGCTCGGGGCGGTCACGGGTGCCCTGTCCATCGGCACCCTGTTCGCGGGGCGGGACAAGGCCGCTCTGACCCGGGTCGGGCTGGTGGTGTTCGCCGGCCTGCTGGCGGTGTTCTCGCTGCTCCGAGCGGCGCCGCCCGCCTATCTCGTGATCTTCGCCGTCGGGGCCGCCTACTTCGCCGTGATCACGTCGCTCTCGACCGTGCTCCAGGAGCACCTCGACGACAGCGTGCGGGGCAAGGTCATGGCCCTCTGGATCATGGGCTTCGGCGGCACCGTGCCCTTCGGCGGCCTGGCCGGCGGCTGGATCGCCGAGCGCACGTCGATCACCACCATGGTGCTGGTGGGCGCGGCCGTCGCCGTGGCCCTGGCGGTGGTGTTCGACCTGAGGCGGTCGCCGGCCGACGTCGAGGTCGCCGCCGCCTGAGCACCGCCGGTCAGCCGGCGGGCGCCGTCCAGGTGTACATCCGGCCCAGGCTGTTGGGGCTCGGCGCCAGGTACGCATAGGTGGTCAGGAGGGCAGTCCCCCCGTCGTCCGCCAGGTCCAGGTAGATGCCGCCGCCGCCCTCGACGTTGGCGACGGCCCACGAGACCTCGCCCGTCGCCCGCTCCCACCGGTACACGTCGCCGCCGTGGCCCGGGGCGCCCGCGGGACCGTCGCCCCCCACGAACATCACGATCCCGCCGTCGCCGGAGATCCTCACCGAGCCCACGGCGCTGTCGTCGAGGGTGATCGCCGCGCCTCCGCCCTTCGACCAGACGCGGAGCACGCTGGGCTGGCCATCGAACCGGGAGTGCTTGGCGTAGGCGACGTGATCGCCATCGGCCGACACGTCGAGGGAGGGGTAGGCGTGGAACCACGACGTGTCGAGCACCCTCCTGGTGCCGTCCTCGAACCGGACCACCTGGGCGCCGACGTCGGGCCGCGGCTCGGTGGCCACCGCCACGCTCCCGTCCCGGGAGATGGCGACCGGCCCCTCCCCGTGACGCGTCAGACGGGTGGCGGCGCCGGTGGCCACGTCGACGAGGAAGGTCCCCGCCCCCGGGTCGGCGGGGATGACGTCGGGTGCCTGCGACGCCACGACCGCCGTGGTGGCGTCACCGGAGAGGGCCACGGCCACGGCGCCGCCGCCAGCCGAGCCGCGGGCCAGGACGACCAACCCGTCCGGCCCGGCCACGTAGGCGTCGAACCCGCCCCCGCCCGGGCTCTCGGGATCGCCGGGGACCAGCGCGTCGGGCGACAGGAAGGCGATCGTGGCGCCGTCGGCGGAGAGCGACGGCGCCCGCCCCGCCGCCACCAGCTCGTCGGTGAGGTCGGGGAGGATCCGGCGCACCTCCTCGTCGCCGTATCCCAGGTTCCGGGCGTAGGCGATCGTGCTCCCGTCGCCCGCCAACGAGGCCGGCTCCTGGAGGTTGAGGTCGTCGGCGTCGAACGCGGTCAGCGTGCCCTCGGCCGGGAGTTCGATCGAGCGTCGGTGGAGCGAGCGCCGCCCGGTGCCGTCGCCGAGCACGAGCGCGACGATCGCCGTGCCCGGCCGGAAGCCGGGCGTGCCGGCGAGAGTGGTGCCCTCGAGCGCCAGGCCCCGGGGCAGCCGGGTGTCGACGACGGACGGGCCGGATCCACCGGTGATCGTCAGCTCGACCTCGTAGGGCTGGTGCGGCACGGCGTCGGGCAGCGCCGTGGGCGTCACGGCCAGGCGGTCGACCGTGCGGATCGGCCAGCGGACGAAGCGGAACCCGGCGGTGGCGGCCACCACGTCGCCGCCGTCGGTGGTGACCTGGGCGAGGACGACGGCCTGGCCGTCGAGCGGCAGGACGGTCGTCGCGCCGGTGGACCGCTCCCAGACGGTGGCGACGGCGGCCGGGGCCTCGGTCGGCCCGACCTGGACGAAGACGACGGTCCGGCCGTCGCCGGAGACGCTCGGCCCCGTGGCCGCCGTCGCCCCGTCGGAGGCGCGGCGGGTCGTGCCGCTGGGGCGGTTCCACACGTAGACGTCAGCGGCCGGCCCGTCGTCGCCGGTGTCATCGGCGACGAGGTCCGTCGCCGTCGACGAGAAGGCGACCGTCGACCCGTCGGCGCTGATCCACGGCTCACCGCTGGGCCCGTCGCCGCCGGTGACGCGGGTGGTGGCGCCCGTCGTGCGGTCCCGCAGGAAGACGTCGACCTGGCCGTTGGTGTCCCCCGCGACCAGGTCGGTGGCGGCCGAGGCGAACACCATCCATCGCCCGTCGCGGGAGAGCCGGGCGTTCTGACTGTGGCCGTCGCCGGCCACCTCGACCGTCGTGGCGCCGGTGGCCCGGTCCCGCACGACGATGTCGTCGGTCTCGCCGCCGCGCTGGTGCCAGGCGATCGTCGATCCGTCGGGCGAGATCGACGGTGCCACCTCGGCCGGACGGGGGATGCCCGACGCCGCGCCGAGGTCGTCCACCGTCCCCGCCAGCCGATCGACGAGGCGGGACACCGGCCCGGACGTCTCCGGACCGCTCGGGTCGCCGGTCACGACGAAGCGCCCGTCGTCGGAGACGCTGGGCCGGAGGGGGTGGGCCGAGGGGAAGATCCCGCCGGGCGCGTTCACGGGGGCGATGGTCTCGGTCAGGCCGGCCGCCACGTCGACCGCCTGCATGGAGGCGGAGTAGGACTCCTCGCGCGAGTGCACGACGGTGGCCGCGTCGCCCGATACCGCCACGGCCGGCGTGCTGGGCGGGAACAGCGACTGGTGCGGCTGGGCGACGGTCGTGGCCGGGCCGATCGAGATCGGTTCGTCGGCCGTGTCGGCGCGGGTCTGGGCCCGGGCCTGGTGCTCGGCCGACGACACCAGATGGGCGGCGAGGACGATGTCGTCCTCCCGGGCCAGGCGATCGGCCCAGTAGGCGCGGTCGGCGACGCTCGCCGGCCGGCCGAGGAGCGTGAGGTAGAGGGCATCGACCCGGCGGCTCCGGGCCTCGAACGACAGGAACAGGTTGCGGGCCACGACCCACCGGGAGGTGCCGGCCCCGAGCCGGTCGATCCAGTACGCCCGGCCGGCGGGCTCGGCGGCCCGGTCGAGCACGCTCTCGTAGAGGGCGTCGACGTATCCGGCCGGCGTCGACCCGGCCTCGGCGTAGTACTCGGGCGACCCGTAGATGGACACGGCCACCGAGGCCACCCGGTCACCGGCGCCCAGGCGGCCGATCCAGTAGGCGAGGCCGCCGGCGTCCGGGGCGCGGTCGAGGATGTGGAGGTAGAGGTCGGTCACGACCTTTCCGGTCCACTCCGGCGACCGTGCCAGCTCCTTGGCGACGATGCCACGGGGCGTGCCCGAGAGGACCCGGTCCGACAGGGTCGCCACCTCGGCCTCGGTCGCCGGCCGCCCCAGCAGGTCGATGATCGCGGCCCGCACCCAGCGCTCGGCGACCACCTCGGGCGCGGTGGCCGGCACCGCCCTCGTCGCCCTGCTCACCCGGGCCGCGGCCTCGGCCGCACCCCCGCCGGCCACCAGCAGGGCCAGCACCAGCACCGCCACCCCGATCACCGCTCGACGCCGCATCCGATCCCCCTCGGCTTCCGCAGACCCGCTCGCCGACGATAGTGCCACCGGCCGGCGTCAGCCCCCGCCGGCGAGCAGGGCGTCGGCCACGGCCTCGAGACCGGCGACGCGGCTGCCCTTGACCAGCACGGCGTCGCCGGGGCCCAGGGTGGCGAGGTGATCCGTGGCGGCGCCGGCGTCGAGCACCGCATCGGCCACCCCATAGGCGGGGGCGGCGACGCTGACAACCTCGATGCCCCGCTCCTCGGCGTAGACGGCCACCTGGCGGTGGAGCTCGTCGCCGTCGGGCCCCAGCTCGGCCATGAGACCCAGCGCCGCGACCTTGCGACCGGTCACCGGCAGCGCCGCCAGGGCGTCGAGCGCGGCGCGGGTCGAGGTCGGGTTGGCGGTGTAGGCGTCGTTCACCACGACGAGTCCCGACGGCGCCCGCTCGACCTGCATCCGCATGCCCGAGATCGACGCCGTGCCGAGCGCCTCGACCACGTCGTCGAGGTCGACCCCGAGGGCCAAGGCGCAGGCCGCGGCGGCGACGGCGTTGGCCGCCTGATGGGCGCCGTGGACCTGCAGCCCGACCGGGGCGTCGCCCCACGGCGAGCGCAGCACCAGCCGGGGTCGGAGCAGGTCGTCGAGCTCGACGTCGGTGGCCCGCACGTCGGCCTCCGAGGCCGGGCCCACGCCGTAGGTCAGCACCTGGGCGGTGGTGCGCTCGGCCATGGCCGCGACCCGGGCGTCGTCGGCGTTGAGCACGGCGACCCCCTCGGGCGGGAGCGCCTCGACCAGCTCGCCCTTGGCCCGGGCCACGTCGTCGATCGTGCCGAACATCTCCAGGTGGGCATCGGCCACGGCGGTGACGACGGCCGCGGTCGGGCGGGCGATGCCGCACAGCAAGGCGATGTGGCCCGGGCCCCGGGCGCCCATCTCAATCACGGCGGCGCCGGTGTCCGGCGGGGCGCCGACCAGCGTGAGGGGGACACCGATCTCGTTGTTGAACGAGCGGGCGCTGAACGCCGTCGTCCAGCGGGCGCCGAGCACGGCGGCCAGCAGGTCCTTGGTCGACGTCTTGCCCACCGACCCGGTGACGCCGACGACCCGGTCGGGCAGCCGGTCCCGGGCCAGGCGGCCGATGGCCAGCAGGGCGACGGCCGTGTCCTCGACGACGAGGACGGGGACGCCCGGGTCCTCGGCGCCCCAGAGCTGGCGCTCGGCGATCACGGCCGCGGCACCATGGGCGACGGCGGCCGGGACGAAGTCGTGCCCGTCGCGCTCGGCGACCAGGGCCACGAACCCGGCGCCGGCCGGCAGGGCCCGCGAATCGATGCCCAGCCCGTCGACCGCGGTGGTCGCGTCGCCGGTGACGGTGCCGCCGGTGGCGACGGCCAGATCGGAGAGGGTGAGCCGCACGGCCGGCGACCGTACCGGGTGGGCGTCACCGGGTCCTTCCGGACCGCTGAGCGGGTGGGTCGCCCTAGGGTCTCCGCCCATGCCCGATGCGCCCCGTCCCCGCCTCGTCGTCCTGTTCGGCGGGGTCTCGGCCGAGCGCGACGTCTCGTGCGTGTCGGCGGCCCACGTGCTGGCCGCCGTCGACGCCGAGCGCTTCGACGTGGTGCCCATCGGCATCGACGGCGACGGCCGCTGGCTCCTCGCCGACGACGCCAAGGCCCTCCTCGACAGCGGCCGGTCGGGCGAGCTGGGCGGCACCGTCGCCGTGTCCGGCACCGAGCTGGAGCCGCTGCCGGCGGTGACGCCCGTCGTGGCCGGCCAGCAGGTCGTCGTGCTGCCCCTCATCCACGGCCCGCTGGGCGAGGACGGCACCGTCCAGGGGATGCTCGAGCTGGCCGGCGTCCCCTACGTCGGCACCGGCGTCCTGGGTTCGGCGCTGTGCATGGACAAGGTGGCGGCCAAGGCCGTGGCGGCCGCCGCCGGGCTCCCCCAGGCCCGCCACCTCGCCTCCCGCGACGTCCACGCCGGGCCGGCCTTCCTCGACTCGGTCATCGAGTCGCTCGGGCTGCCGGTCTTCGTGAAGCCGGCCAACATGGGCTCGTCGGTGGGCGTGGCCCGGGCCATCGATCGCGAGTCGCTCGAGGCCGCGGTCGCCGATGCCCTCCGCTACGACGAGTGGGTCATCGTCGAGGAGGCCGTCGTCGGGCGGGAGATCGAGCTCGGCGTCCTCGGCAACGCCGAGCTGCAGGTGTCGGTGCCGGGCGAGATCGTCCCGAACCACGAGTTCTACGACTACGAGGACAAGTACTCCGACGGCGGCGCCCGTCTCGACATCCCGGCGGCGCTCCCCGACGACGTCGTGGCCGCAGCCCAGGCCCTCGCCCTCGACGCCTTCCGGGTCCTGCGCTGCGACGGCTACGCCCGCGTCGACCTCTTCTACGAGGAGGGCGGACGGGGCCTGCTCCTCAACGAGGTGAACACGATCCCGGGCTTCACCCCGAAGTCGATGTTCCCCATGCTGTGGGCCGCCACCGGCATCCCCTACGCCGAGCTCATCACCGAGATGGTCCAGCTCGGCATCGCCCGCCAGCAGCACCGCTCCGGCTTCGGCC
>DASYLG010000111.1:0-5800 GCA_036009685.1 Iamia sp.
TCATCGGGTTTCGAGGCATCCCAGGTGAGGACGGCCTCAGGAAAAATGATCGCGCGCAGCGTTTCGGCCAGCTCGCGGATGCTCAGATCCTCGCCGGTGCCGACGTTGATGTGCGACGCGCTGTCGTAGCGGTCCATGAGGAACACGCAGGCGTCGGCCAGATCGTCGACGTGGAGGAACTCGCGCATGGGGCTGCCGGTGCCCCAGATCTCGACCACGTCCCGCCCGGCCACCTTGGCGTCGTGGAACTTGCGGATGAGGGCGGGCAGCACGTGGCTGCTGGCGAGGTCGAAGTTGTCGTGGGGCCCGTAGAGGTTGGTGGGCATGGCCGAGATGAAGTCGCAGCCGTACTGGACCCGGTAGGACTGGCACAGCTTGATGCCGGCGATCTTGGCCAGGGCGTAGGACTCGTTGGTGGGCTCGAGCGGCCCGGTGAGGAGCTGGTCCTCGGTGATCGGCATCCTCGACTGGCGGGGGTAGATGCACGAGCTGCCCAGGTAGAGCAGCTTGCGCACCGGGAACTCGTACGACGCATGGACGACGGTGCCGTGCATCATCATGTTGTCGTAGAGGAACTCGGCCGGGCGGGTGGAGTTGGCCATGATCCCGCCGACGGTGCCGGCCACGAGGAAGACGTAGTCGGGGCGGTTGGCCCGGAACCAGTGGGTCACGGCGGCCTGGTCGCGCAGGTCGAGCTGCTCGCGGGTGGCGGTGAGGATCGGGCCGACGCCGGCGTCGGTCAACCGGCGCACCAGGGCCGAGCCCACCAACCCGCGGTGTCCGGCCACGAACACCCGTGCATCCCGGTCCATCATCTGGCGATCACCCTCCATCGTCGTGGCCCTGCCCGTCGAGGCTATCGGCGGAGGATGCGGTCGTAGGGCAGGGTGGCGGCGACCTCCGCCGCGGCGCGGAGGACGGGCCCGACCACGGGATCGTCGTGCAGGGCCCGGGCGGCGGCGTCCCGATCGGTGGTGACGGTGGTGGTGCCGGCGGAGACCTCGTGCAGGGCGGCGAGCTTCCACGGCTCGGACGCGAAGGCGATCTCGCCCGGCGCGACCGTGCGGCGGACCGGACCGTCGGTCCCCAGCCAGGCCGCGGCGCCGACCGCCCACCGGTCGACGTCGGCCACGAGATCCTCGTAGCGGACGAAGGCGTGGTCCGGGTGGTCGGCCCAGCGGCGGTGGACCTCGACGTCGGCCGCCCAGCGCCGGGCGGCGTCGAGGGCCGACCGGCTGCCGCTCCACCGCTCGGGCTGGCGCTCGGTGACGGCCACCACGGACACCACCACGTCGGCCCCGTCGCGCAGGATGTGGACGAAGCGGGGGTGGCACGCCGTGGTCAGAAGGGGCACGTGCCGGAGGTGACGGGGCGTCTTCTCGACCCACCCCGGCGCGCCGATCTCGACCGCCATCTCGTCGAGGGCTACAGCCGCGGCCCGGACGACATCGACGGTGCGGCGGCGGTCGAGCAGAGGTACGGGGCCGACGGTCCGGCCGATGGCGTCGGACGCCGCCGCCACCGCGCCCCGCCGGGCCAGCCCCAGCCGGCGCAGCGGCCGAGACGGGCTCTGGACCCGGGGCACCAGGAACGACTCCCTCAGCGTGGCCAGCCCGACCCGCTCGGCCAGGAGCCGTTGGAGCAGCGTCGTGCCCGACCGGGGGGAGCCGACGGCGAAGACCCGGATCAACCGCCCCGCCCGTCGTCGCCGACGCCCATGATCCCCGACAGGAACTCGGCGGCGGCGAGGACCTCCTGGCGGGGGCCGAAGTGCTGTTGCCGGCCGCGCTCGAGCACCAGGACGCGGTCGCACGAGCGCAGCGTGGTGAGGCGGTGCGTGATGATCACCATCGTCACCTCGTCCTTGAGCGACTCGATCGTCTGCTGGAGCAGCTCCTCGGAGCGCAGGTCGAGGGCGCTGGTCGGCTCGTCGAGCACCAGCAGCTGGGGCCGGCCCACCAGCGCCCGGGCGATGGCGATGCGCTGCTTCTGCCCGCCCGAGAGGCCCGAGCCCCGCGGCCCGAGGCGCGTGTCCATCCCGTCGTCGAGACGGCGGATGTCATCGAGGACGTGGGCCGCGGCGGCGGCCCGATCGACGTCGTCGGAGGTGACCCACGAGCGGTGGAAGGCGATGTTCTCGGCCACGGTGCCCTCGAACAGACGGGGCTCCTGGGGCACGAGCGCCACCAGACGGTGCCACGCCGTGGGGTCGAGCTCCTCGTAGGGCACGCCGGACACGAGGATCTGGCCACGGCTGGGCCGGCGCAGCCGGAGGAGCAGCTGCACGAGGGTGGACTTGCCGCCGCCGGACGGGCCGATCACGCCCACGACCTCGCCGGCGCCGATGCGCACGTCGATCCCGTCGACGCCCAGACGGCCGGGCTCGTAGTCGTAGCCCACCCCCCGGAGCTCGATCTCGGTGATGCGCTCGAGCGGCCGGTCGCCCCACTCCTCGGCGTCGGCCCGCAGCGACACGACGCGCTGCAGGGCGGCCTCGAGCGACGGGGACAGCTCGCCGACCTGCTGGAGCGACCCCTGGGCCTGCTGGGCGTAGCTGACCGACCGGATGATGAGGAGCACGACCGAGCTGACGGCGGCGAGGTCGACGTCGGTGGCGACGCGCAGGGCGGCGACCGCGCCGACCAGGAACAGGAGGGCCAGGTCCTTGTAGAGGTTGGCCCCCACCCGGCCGGCGACCCGGGTCCGGTACATCGACCGCGACACCCTCCGGATCGACCGGCGCAGCTCGGACCGCTTGACCTCCTCGACCCCGAAGACCCGGACGTCCATCACCATCGTCGACCACGACGCCACGTCCTCGGCGAACTCACGGCCCTGCTCCACCCAGATCTTGGCCCGCCGCCGGGTGATCGAGTTGAGGGGCCGGAGGACCAGGAAGATCAGCCCGGCGAAGAGCACGACGACCACGGTGATGACCGGGTCGACGACGAAGGCGGCCACGAACAGGGCGCCGAGGCCGACGGCCGAGACGAGGAGGCTGGCGAAGTTGATGGCCAGGTTGGAGCTCTGGCCGGCCAGCGTCGTGACCGTCTCCTGGAGGGCGCCCTCCCGGTCCGCCGCCTGTCGGGCCCAGCTCGCCTCGCTGAAGGCGTTGACCACCAGGTTCCGCACCTTGGCCTGGACCTGCGACGACAGCCGCGCCGACCGGTCGGCGATGAGGAGGTGTCCGACCAGGCTGAGCACGGCGGCCAGCGCCGCGACCCCCAGCCCCACGGCGGGGTCGACCTCCGAGCCGATGACCGGGACCGAGATGTGGTCGCGGCCCTCGGTGACACCCAGGGCGGACGCCACCACCAGCACGAGGACGGCGGCCTCCAGCACGGCCGACACGAAGCCCAGGACGGCCAGTGCGGCCAGGCTGCGGGACCCGTTGGGCAGCAGGGCGGCGATGCGCCGCCAGTCGGTGCGGATCACCGGCTGCCCCCGGTCGCGGCGCCCGGGACGAAGGGGGCCGAGCGGTCGCCCGTGACCGCGTCGAGGACGGCGGCGAGACGGCGGGCGCCGGCGCTGCGGCTGAGGTCGGATCGCACCGCCGCCAGCGGGCCGGGGTCGACGGCCAGCGTTCCGTCGAGGGCGGCGTCGAGGGCGGCGTCGACGTCGGGCCCGGCCGGATCGGCGATGACTCGGGTCCCGCCGGCGTAGTGCCGGTCGACCAGGGCGCGGTCGGCCGGCATGGGCCCGACGAGGAGGATCGGCCGCCCCGTCGCCATGTACTCGAACAGCTTGCTGCTGAGGCCCAGGCCGTCGCGCTGGCGGGCCGGCAGGGAGGCGACGAGCACGGTGGCCGAGGCGATCAGGTCCAGGACCTCGTCGTGGGGCCGCCGGCCGTGCACGACGAGGCGACCGTCGCTGCGGTCGGCCAGGGCGCGGGTGGCGGCCGAGGCCGGCCCGGCCAGGTGGACGACGAGCCCGCGGGCGGCGCTCGCCTCCACGAGGCGGGGCAGCACGGCGGGGTCGCAGCGGCCGGCGGAGACGACGGTGCGGGCGCGGTCGGCGACGGCGACCCGGTCGAGCAGCCGGTCCGGGAACCCGTTGGTGACGACGTGCATGGCGGCGGCCCGGTCGGGTCGCAGGCGACGCATGGCCCGGTCGTGCTCGGCGTTGGCGTGCACCACGGCGTCGGCGTCGTAGATCCGGCGCTCGAACCGGCGGGCCCACGGCAGGGTCACGGCGGCCAGCCCCGTCGGCCGGAACCGGGCGTCGGCCAGGTAGGGATCGCGGAGGTCGGCCACCCAGGGCACGCCCAGCTCGTCGGCGACCGGTCGGCCGACGGCCTGGAGCGAGTGCGGCGGTGACGTGGTGAGCACGGCGTCGACCCGGTGGCGGGCCCCGATGGCGGCGATCTCGCCCTGGTGGGCCCGCCAGAACGGGACGGCGCCGTCGGGCACCACCAGGCGGGCCAGGGCGCGCTTGACCCGCTGGCGTCCACCTCGGGCCGACGCCGCGCCGATGTCGGTCGTGGGCTCGCGACCGCGCAGGCCCCCGACCGTGCGGGGCCCGACGAGCTCGACGACGACGCCGTCGGGCCGGGCGGCGGCCGGGCTGTCGTCGCCGTCCCCCACGCGCTCGGTCCACCGGGTGGCCACGACGACGTCCCACCCGTGGGCGGGCAGGTGGCGGGCCCACTCGGTGGCGCGCACGGCGGCGACGACGGGGTCGGGGGCGAAGGTGGGCGCGACGAGCAGGAGCCGGCGGCGATCGGTCATGACCGTCGCCCCCGCCGGCGGGGTCGCCCGGCGCCGGCCTCGGCGTACAGCTCGAGCGTGGCGGCGCCGATGGCCGGCCACTCCCCCAGCTCCGCCGTGGGGGGCGGGCCGGTGCCGGCGGGCGCGGCGTCGAGGGCGGCGGTCAGGTCGGCGGCCCGGACCGGCCCGTCGAGCAGGCGCAGGCGCTCGCCGCCCACCGCCTCCCGGAGCTCGCGCAGCGAGGGCGAGGACGAGGCCAGCACCGGTCGCCCGTAGGACAGGGCCAGCACCACGGCGCCGGAGTTCATGATCCGGGTGAAGGGGTAGGCGACCACGTCGGCGGCGGCGAGGATGCGGGCCAGCCCGGCGTCGTCGACCCGGCCGGGGGTGAGGCGGACGTCGGCCCCGGCCGCCCGGGCCCGATCGACCGCCGGCTCGACGTCGGGGTCGCCGAGGTCGCCGGCGACCAGCAGGGTGGCGTCCTCGGCGTCGAGCGCGGCGAAGGCGTCGACCAGGGCGGGCACGCCCTTGTAGGGCCGGATCCGGCCGACGTGGGCGACGACCCGGCGGTCGGCGGGCAGGTCGAGGTGGCGGCGGGCCTCGCCCCGCTCGGCCGGCGGGCCGCAGACGCCGACCATGTGGCCGATCGGGATCACCGTTCCCGGGACGTCCCGCAGACGCCCGTGCTCGGCCCGCACGACCTCGGCGCTGGCGTGGGAGAGGACGATCCACCCGTCGACCAGCCGGGTGTAGGCCGGCCAGAACGCCCGCTCCAGACGGGGGAAGCGGGCGTCGTGGGACACCACGTTGTGCGCCGTCCACACGACCCGGGCCCCCGCCACCCGATGGGCGACGGTGGTGGCCAGCACCCGGGCCAGACGGAGGGCGGCCCCGATGACGTGGCCCCGCTGGCCGTCGGCCGCCGGCCAGTGGTGGTGGAGCACGTCGACCGTCCCCCGCCGCGGGAGGGGCCGGGGCCGGCGCACCTCGACGCCGAGGTCGGCCAGCGCGGCCGCCAGGCCGACGACGGAGGGGTTCTGGGTGGGACGGTCGCCCGCCGGCACCATGGCCACCCGCAGTGCACTCATGACCCG
>DASYLG010000112.1:0-2358 GCA_036009685.1 Iamia sp.
TCCGCTTCGGCCAGGGCACCAACTACGCGCTGTACGAGATCGACTCGGTGGAAGGCATCTGGAACTCGGCCAAGGACGAGGGACCGAACCTCGGCTACAAGCCCCGCACCAAGCAGGGCTACTTCCCGGTCCCGCCCATGGACCAGCTCCACGACCTCCGCTCGGAGATGGCGCTCAACCTCGAGAAGGTCGGCGTGCCCGTCGAGCTGCACCACCACGAGGTGGCCTCGGGGGGACAAGGCGAGATCGGCATCCGCTTCGACACCCTGCTGGCCATGGCCGACAAGCTGATGACGTTCAAGTACGTCCTCAAGTCGACCGCCTGGGCCGCCGGCAAGAGCCTCACCTTCATGCCCAAGCCGATCTTCGAGGACAACGGCTCGGGCATGCACACCCACCAGTCGCTGTGGAAGGGCGGCGAGCCGCTGTTCTACGACGAGGCCGGCTACGCCGGGCTGTCCGACCTGGCCCGCTGGTACATCGGCGGTCTGCTCCACCACGCCCCCGCCCTGCTCGCCTTCACCAACCCGACCACCAACAGCTTCAAGCGGCTGGTGCCGGGCTACGAGGCGCCGGTGAACCTGGTGTACAGCCAGCGCAACCGGTCGGCGTCGTGCCGCATCCCGATCGCCAACCTGTCGCCCAAGGCCAAGCGGGTCGAGTTCCGCTGCCCCGACTCCACGTGCAACCCGTACCTCGCCTTCAGCGCCATGCTGCTGGCCGGGCTGGACGGCATCGAGAAGCGGATCGAGCCGCCCGAGCCGGTCGACAAGGACCTCTACGACCTCCCGCCCGAGGAGCTGGCCGGTGTGCCCCAGGTGCCCGCCTCGCTCGAGGCTGCCCTCGACGCCATGGAGGCCGACAGCGACTTCCTCCGCGCCGGCGACGTCTTCACCGACGACCTCCTCGACACCTGGGTCGCCTACAAGCGCACCCACGAGGTCGACGCCCTCCGCCTCCGCCCCCACCCCTACGAGTTCACCCTCTACTACGACATCTGACGGGATGGGGTGACCGCACCCGGCGGGCCGGATGACGGGGGGCGGGGGGCGGGCGTGCAAGGGTGGCGGGGCCGCTCCTGACCTGGTCGGGGCGGTCCGTCGGGGGGTCCAGGGGGCGCCGTCCGCACGGCCACCCGTGCCCCCCATCTGGAGACCCATGCGCTACCGACCACTCCTCGCCGGGGCCGCGGCCCTCGCCCTCACCCTGTCGCTCGTCGCCTGCGGTGACGACGACGGCGACGACACCGCCGACACCAGTGACACCACCGAGGCCGAGGCCTCGACCGATGCCACGACCGCCGACACCGAGGCGACCGAGGACACGACGGCCGACACCGAGGCGACCGAGGACACCGAGGCGACCGACGACACCGAGGCCGGAGAGCCCGCCGGCGATCTGTCGACCCTCCTGGTGACGCCCGAAGCCGTGGGCGAGGGCTTCACCGAGCAGCCCTACGAGACCTCGACCGAGGGCGGCCCCTGCGGCGCCATGATCGACGAGGAGTACCCCTTCGACGCCATCGTCGGCACCGTGCTGGTGGAGGAGGAGCTCGAGCTGGCGCTCCAGCAGGAGATCCGGACCTACGCCGACGCGGCCACCGCCGAGGAGACCTTCAACTACGCCCAGGAGGCTCTGTCTTGCGGCGCCGAGACCACCACCGAGGGTCTCGTCCTGGGCGAGGTCACCGACGTCACGGATTCCATCGGCGCCGACGCCTTCGCCGTCGAGGTCACCGCCGAGGCCGACGGCACCGAAGGTGCCCTGGTCGTCGTCCTGGTCGGCCCGGCGCTGTCGGTGTTCCAGTTCCAGGGTCCGGCCGATGTCGACGACGGTCCCGACCCCGTCGCCATCGTCGCCGAGAACACCACCGCCCTCCAGGCCGAGCTGGGCTGATCCCCGTCGTCGGGGTGCGCAGCGCGCGTCCGTCGGCAAACTGCGACCCTGATCCCCCTGTGAGGGGCCAGGGTCGCAGCTTGGGGTCGATCGGGACGAGGGTCGCGTCTTCTCTCGGGAGGATCATGCCGTCGCCTTGACCGAAATCGGGGACCACGGGCAGGGGCGGCGTGACAGCCTGGGGGTGTGGAGGGGACGGGGGTGCTGGAGGTGGCGGGCGTCAGCAAGCGCTACGGCGACCGGCTGGCGCTGGACGGCGTGGCGCTGACGGTCGGTCCCGGCGAGGTGTGCGGGCTCCTCGGCCCCAACGGTGCGGGCAAGACGACGCTCGTCTCGATCATCGCCGGGTTGCGCGGCCCCGACGCCGGCACCGTCCACGTCACCGGGCTCGACGTCACCAAGGGCGGCCGGGCGGCTCGCTCGGCCGTGGGCCTGGCGGCCCAGGAGACCGGCGTGTATCCC
>DASYLG010000113.1:0-9401 GCA_036009685.1 Iamia sp.
GGCTCCAGGCCGGCGGGACGTCGAGGGCGGGGACGGCGCCGGTGTCATCGGACTCGCAGCTCGTCTCGGCGTTCCCGCCGTAGGTCAGCATCCGGGCCACCACCGTCGGCCGGTCGACGGCCTCGATGACGGTGGTGCAGCTCGAGCCGGTCGTCGTCTGCCCGGGAGCGCCGGTGGCGTCGGTCGAGAGGCAGCCGGCCGAACCGCACAGGTACACCTCCAGGACGAGGGCCCACGTGCCCGGCTCGAGGGCCTGGTCGACGATCAGCGACGTGCCGTGGCGCAGCGGCCCCTCGTCGATCGGCGCCAGCTCGGCGGCGCAGGCCTCCACGGCGCGCCGGCCGCAGGGCCCGTGGAGGGCGTAGCGCTGGCGGACGTCGCGCTCCTGGTACGGCGCTCCCTTCGGTGTCTCCACCACGATCTGGGTGCGGGGACCGATCGGGGCCTCGGTGCCGCCGTCGTCGGTGACGACGCCAGCTTCACCGTCATGGCGCCGGGTGACGACCACGGCGGCGGCCAGGCCGAGCAGGACCACCACGGCGGCGGCGACGGCGAGCACGCGCGTCGACCGGCCCGGGCGGCGGAGCGGGGGGACGTCGGTGTCGGCCAGCTCGGACGGGACGATGGGGTCCGTGGCCGGGTCGGTGGCGGCGGCCCAGGCCTCCAGGTCGCGGGTGAGGTCGTCGTCGGTCACGGCTGGTCCTCCTCGGTGACACCGAGCTCCTTGCGGAGCCGGGCCAGACCTCGTTCGGTGTGGTTGCGCACGGTCGAGACCGACACGCCCAACAGGGCGGCCACCTCGGGCGTCGACCAGCGACAGCCGACCTGGAGGTAGACGGCCACCCGCTGGCGCTCGGGCAGGGCCGCCAGGGCGCGGGCCAGGCCGGGCTCGACGTCCGGGAACCGGTCCGAGCCCGCCAGCCCGGCGGGGAGCTCGACGGTGGGGGGCAGGCGCTTGGGTAGGCGGCTGCGGGCGACGGTCCAGACGTAGCCGGCCGGGTTGGCCATGGCCCGCACCCGCTCCCACTGGCCCCAGGCGTGCACGAGGGCATCGGTGGTGGCGTCGCGCGCCGCCTCGGGCCCGGCCACGGGCACCAGGGCCCGCCGCACCCGAGGCCCGACGGTGTCGACGAACGCGCCGAAGTCATCCACCGTCGTCGTCGCCCTCCCCTCGACCGTCATCGCGCCCACACCCCATCAGAAAGGGGGGCGGGACGCCGATCGGTCACATCAGATCTGGGACTGCTGGTCGGCCCAGTAGGGGTCGCGGAGGCGGCGCTTGATGAGCTTGCCGTTGGGTTCGCGCGGGAGGGCGGCGACGAAGTCGACGGTCCGGGGCAGCTTGAACCTCGCCATCCGGGTGGCGGCCCACTCCAGGATCTCGGCCTCGACCGCGGGCGACCCGTCCACCCCGATGGGCGTCTCGACCACGGCCTTGATCTCCTCGCCCCAGTCGGCGTGGGGGATGCCGAAGACGGCGACGTCCTGCACCTTCGGGTGGTTGATCAGCTCGCCCTCGATCTCGGCCGGGTAGATGTTCACGCCGCCCGAGATGATCATGTCGCTCTTGCGGTCCCGCAGGTACAGGTAGCCGTCGGCATCGAGCTCGCCCAGGTCGCCGACCGTGAAGAAGTTCTCGATGCGGTTCGCCTTGGTCTTGGCCGAGTCGCCCTTGTACTCGAAGTCGGCCATGAGCTGCATGTAGACGGTGCCGATCTCGCCGGCGCCGAGGCGCTTGCCCTCGTCGTCGTAGATGCGGATCTCGCTGCCGGGCCACGCCGTGCCGACTGAGCCGGGCCGCTCCATCCACTCCTTGGCCGAGATGAGCGTGCCGCCGCCCTCGGTGGCGGCGTAGTACTCCTGGATCGTGTCGCCCCACCACTCGATCATGCGGCGCTTGATCTCGTGGGGGCAGGGGGCGGCGCCGTGGACCATGTTCCGCAGCGACGAGACGTCGTACCGGGCGCGGGTCTCCTCGGAGAGGTCGAGCAGGCGGACGAACTGGGTCGGCACCATGTGCGAGTTCGTGACCCCGTACCGGTCGATCAGCTGCAGCGTCTCCTCGGCCGTCCACTTGTCCATGAGGACGACGGTGTGGCCGAGGGCGAGGGCGTTGCCGGTCCACATCAGCACGGCCGTGTGGTAGAGGGGCGAGACGGTGAGGTGGACGTGGCCGTCGCCGGGCCCGATGCCGAACAGGCCGGGCAGGTACGACATGAGCTCGGCCATGTCGCTGGGATCGATGCCGGCCAGCGGCCGCTTCACGCCCTTGGGCCGGCCGGTGGTGCCCGAGGTGTAGTGCATGGCCGCACCGGTGGTCCGCCCCTCGGGGGCGGTCGTGGGCTGGCCGTCGAACAGGGCGTCGTAGGAGCCGAAGCCGTCGATCGATCCGACCGCGAAGCGGGCCGCCTCGGGGAAGCCGGCCTCCTCCACCGCGGCGGTGGCCACGGTGGCGAAGCGCTGGTGGGCCACGAAGACCTTGGCGTCGCTGTCGCCGAGGATGTACGCCACCTCCGGGCCGACGAGGTGGAAGTTGATCGGTGTGATGCGGACGCCCACCTGGAGGGCGGCGAGGAACAGCTCGATCAGCTCGATGCCGTTGGGCAGCAGGACGGCGAGGGTGTCGCCCTCGCCCAGCCCCATGCCCCGCAGGGCGTGGGCCGCCCGGTTGCTGCGGGCCAGCAGGTCGCCGGCCCGGTGCTCGACGCCCTGCGGGTCGACGACCGCCAGCCAGTCCCCGTCCGCCTCCGCCAGCCTCCAGAACCCGAGATCTGCCATGGCCGAGACCTTAGCCAGGTGCGGTAGAACGCGTTCTACTACGGTCACCGCCATGCGTGCCGCCCTCTGTCATGCCACCGGTGATCCCGCCCTGGAGGTCGTCGACGACGTCGAGGGATCGCCCCCTGGTCCGGGCGAGGTCACGATCGACATCCAGGCCACCGGCGTCTGCCACTCCGACCTCCATGCCATGGAGGGCTCGCTGCCCCAGACGGCTCCCTTCATCCCCGGCCATGAGGGGGCCGGGGTCGTCTCGGCGGTGGGGGAGGACGTCACGTCGCTGGCGGTGGGCGACCACGTCATCGTCGCCTGGTCGCCGCCGTGCGGGAGGTGCCGCGACTGCACCGAGCGCAAGTCGCCCCACCTGTGCGTGATAATCCAGTTCACCATCGCCGGCGTGCCCCGCTTCACCCGGAACGGGGAGCCGGTCTACGGCATGGCCGGGATGGGCACCTTCGCCGAGAAGCTGACCGTGCCCGAGCAGGCCGCCATCAAGATCGACGACGACGTCCCCTTCGAGATCGCCTCGCTCATCGGCTGCGGCGTCAGCACCGGCGTCGGCGCCGCCATCAACACGGCCGAGGTCCGACCGGGCTCGTCGGTCGTGGTCTTCGGCTGCGGCGGCGTCGGCATCGCCGCCATCCAGGGCGCCAGGATCGCCGGGGCGGCCACCATCGTCGCCGTCGACCTCCAGCCGGCGAAGCTCGAGCAGGCCAAGACGCTGGGCGCCACCCACGCCTGTCACCCCGACGACCTCGCCGCCGTCCAGGCCGAGCTCACCGGCGACGGCTTCGACTACGCCTTCGAGGCCATCGGTCTGCCCGCCACCATGCGGGCCTCCTACGACGCCGTCCACCGGGGCGGCACCGCGGTGATCGTCGGCGTCGGCGCCATGGACCAGGAGGTCAGCTTCAACGCCTTCGAGATCTTCTTCTCGGAGAAGGCCTTCCTCGGCAGCTACTACGGGTCGGTCGACGTCCGCTCCGACTTCCACAAGCTGCTCAAGCTCTGGAAGTCGGGCCAGCTCGACCTCGACGGCATGATCACCGCCCGCGGCACCATCGACGACGTCAACGAGGCGATCCAGACGATGAAGCGGGGCGAGGCCATCCGCACCGTCTTGACCTTCGAGGACGGTCGGGTCCCCACGGCGTAGGGTCGGGGTGCGGCACACGACCAGATCAGGGGGGCGGGACGTGGCCCGACGAGCACGGTTCACCGGCGGGGCCTTGGGTCTCGTCGTCGTCATCGCCAGCGTGGCCGGTACGGCGTCGCCGGCCGCCGCCGCGCCGGCGGTCCAGCTCACCTCGGCGGGCCCGCCCGGGCCCCTCCTCGACCAGCACGACGTCCAGGTCCTGGCCACCGGGCTCGTGGCCGGGGACACGTACCGGATCGCCGCCTGCTTCGGGGCCACGGTGGCCACCTGCGCCGAGCCCGACGACGACTGGCAGACCGACGGCCACTTCCCACCGAAGATCCAGACCGAGGTCGTGGCGGACGTCTCCGGCGAGGCCGGGGGCCGCTTGCTGCTGCCCCGCTCCCTGCCCATCGACGGCAGCGCCCACGACTGCACGGGGACCACGTGCCGGGTCGCCGTCATCGACGAGGCCGACGCCATGGTGGCGTTCACCCCGCTGACCTTCGCGGCCACAGGGCACTACCAGTGGCCGGACGCGACCCTCGAGCTGACCCCGACCACGGGGCTGCTCGACGGCACGGAGGTCTTCGTGCAGGCCGCGGGGCTGGACCCGTGGTTCGGCGCCGACGAACCGTGGGCGGAGATCGAGATCTGCCACGACGACGACTGCCTCCCCGGCATCGTGTTCCACCCGATCCTCGGGTGGACCCGGTTCGACGTGGCCCCGATCGCCCTCGACGGGACCACCAGCACCTCGTTCTTCATGCGCCGGCGGATCAAGGTGGGAGGAAGCACCGTCGACTGCGCCCAGGTCGGGTGCACCATCGCCGTGTCGCAGCACCAGTACCAGGGCGTGGGCGAGATCGAGCCCCGCACCAACGAGGTGCCCGTCTCCTTCGCGCCCGAGTGGCACCCCTGGCCGACCGTCGACCGCTTCATCGCCGAGGGGGTCGAGAGCGTGCGGGGCGCGCCGCTCGGCACCAGCGCGCGGGCCACCCTGGTCAACGGGCTCACGGCCCGCACCACCCTCGGTCCCGACGCCCTGGCCGCGGCCTCGGCCAACGCTCCCAATGACGCCACCGTCGGCGAGGTGACCCGGCTGTACAAGGCCTTCTTCGCCCGGGCCGTCGAGACCGGCGGCCTCGGCTACTGGGTCGGTCGGCTGCAGGCCGGGGCCACGGTCACGTCGATCGGCCGGGCCTTCGGCGGCACGGCCGAGTTCCGGGCCCGCGACGACGCCATGACCGACACCCAGGCCGTCGAGGCCCTCTACCTCGCCACCCTGGGCCGGATGCCCGGATCCGCGGGCCGGGACTACTGGGTCGACCAGCTCGGCCGGGGCATGGCCCGCCCGACGATGGTGCTCCACTTCTCCCGCTCGGCCGAGTTCCGTCTCCGCGAGACCAACCGGGTGCGGGCCACCCTGCTGACCTGGGGCCTGCTGGCCCGGGCCCCGACGGCCTCGGAGCGGGGCCGCACCCCGGCGAACCTGGTCCCGTTGCTGCTCGCCTCGGGCGCCCTGCCCCGGCCCTGACGCCGGCAGCGAGCGTGGCCGCCGCGCTGCCTAGCGTGGGGGGATGACCCGCCGCCGCGCCCTGCTCGCCCCGGTCCTCGTCCTCGCCCTGGCGGTGGCGTCGGCCGGCTGCGGGGACGACGGCGACGACGAGGAGGCCGGCGCCTCGACCACGACGGCGGCGTCCTCGGCGACGACGGACGACGGGGCCTCGACGACCGCGGCCGACGGGTCGACCACCACCGGGGCCGACGGCTCGACCACCAGCGCCCCGGCCGGGGACCTGCCCGGCGAGCCCATCGACATCTACCCCTACGAGGGCGCCTCGCTGGCCGTCGTCGGGGTGGCCGCCGGCGACACCCTCAACGTGCGGTCGGGACCCGGCACCGTCTTCGACGTCGTGATCGAGCTGAACCCCCTCTCGCAGGACGCCACCGCCACCGGCCAGAACCGCACGGTCGACGACGACTCGCTGTGGGTCGAGGTCACCGTCGACGGCGAGACCGGTTGGGCCAACGGTGCGTACCTGTCCGAGCCCGGGGCCACCCGGGACATCACCGGTGAGGTGACCGTTCCGTCCAGGGACCTCTCGGCGGCCGAGATCGCTCGCCAGGTCGCCGGCCAGCGGAGCTCCTCGGACGAGGGTCCGGTCCCGGCCGTGACGGTGGTCGACGAGGCCTCCGCCACCGACGCCACGGTCGACCTCATCGGGCTGGCCGACGACGCCCAGGAGGGCGAGCGCATCCACGTCGCGGTGGCCGAGGGTACCGTGACCGTCGAGGCGACGGCCCTCTGCGGCCGGGGCGTCAGCGCCGAGGGTCTCTGCGCCTGACCGCGGCGTCGTAGTCTCGGATCGGCGGACGACGACGGGAGAGGCGCGGTGCGAGGACGGCGACGAGCGACGGTGGCGGTCCTGGCCCTGGTGGCCGGACTGGCGGTGCCCGGAGGGGCGACCGCGGCCCAGGTCGTCGGTGGGCCGGCCGACCCGACCCCGCGTGTCGGGCTGCTGCCGGTGCCCGACCCGCTGCCGCCCGGCCCGCCCGGCTCGGTCATCACCTCCGAGCCGTTCGCCGTGGACGCGTACCCGTTCGCCGTCGAGGGCCACCAGCTGCTGTACCGCTCGACCGATCGCTTCGGGACCAGCGTCCCGGTGTCCGGCGCCGTCCTGGTCCCCACCGGCGTGCCCGCCCCGCCGGGCGGGCGACCTGTGGTCGCCGTCCCCCACGGCACGGTCGGCATCAGCGACGGGTGCGCCCCGTCGGTCGGCGTCCAGGACTCGGGCCAGGTCGTCTACGACGACGTCAGCGCCCTGCTGGCGGGCGGTGCCGTCGTGGTGGCGACGGACTACATCGGGCTGGGCACGCCCGGCGTCCACCCCTACCTCGACGGGATCGATGCCGGCCGGGCGACGCTCGACTCGATCCGGGCGGCCCGCGACTTCGGCGGCACCGGCCCGGCCGCCGTCAGCGGGTTGTCGCAGGGTGGCCACGCCACCCTCTACGCCGGGTCGGAGCACACCGCCGGCTACGCCCCCGACATCGACCTGCGGGCCGTCGTCCCGGTGGCGGCACCGTCGTTGCTGAGCGGCATCTACGCGGCGCGCGACGTCCTGCCCAACGCCGAGTCGTACCTCGGGATCGGGCTCACGGGCATCGTGGCCGCTCGCCCCGACCTCGACCGGACCGAGCTCCTCACGCCCGCCGGGCAGACGGCGTACGACGACTTCGCGGCCGGGGACTCGGACCCCGACCGGTGCGGCTACAGCGCCTTCGAAGGCGGCGACATCGAGTCCTTCGTCGCCGCCGACCCGCTGACCCTGCCGGACTGGCGCGACGCCCTGGTCGCCAACGAGCCCGGCTCGTTCCCGATCGACGTCCCGGTGCTGATGGTCGCCAGCGAGGGCGACTCGACGGTCCCCCGGTTCATCACCGACGACATCTGCGTGGAGCTGACCGCCCTCGACACCGACCTGCGGGTCTGGATGTACGACGACGAGGAGCACGTCGAGGTGAACCTCGAGTCGGCCGACGACCGGGCCACGTGGATCCTGGCCCGTCTGGCCGGCGAGCCGCCGACCCGGGACGTCGACTGGATCGGCGAGGTGCCCGAGGTGATCGACGCCTGTGCCGCCGCCGTCCTCCCGCCGCCGGGCGTCGATCCCGGACCCGGTACCCCACCCGCGCCGGCCGCGCCCGCGTCCCCCATCGTCACCGCCGCCCGCTTCACCGGCTGAGGCCACGGTCCGGCCGAGCCAGGGTCAGTCGCCCTGCGGGGTGACGAGCAGGTGCCGGCCGTCCGGAGCCGTCAGCGCCGTGCAGATGCCGCCGCCGGCATTGATCTCCCAGAGCTGCTCGACGACCACGGTGCCGTCGGCCAGTGTGAGGTGCTCCTCCGGGTGGGTCTGGAGGTCGCCGAATCCGGTCTCGGCCCGCGCCAGCTCGATGAGCCTGGCGATGGTGGCCTCGGGATCGTCCGATGCCAGTACCGCCCACCCGTCGTAGCCGCCCTCGCTGGCCACCAGCGTCGCCCCCCGGGGCAGACGCAGGGACGCCCCGCCGGGCGTGCAGCTGACCGGCCCGCCGAAGGGGTCACCGGCGTCGGGCTCGTCGGGCTCGGCCGCGTCCGGCAGGACGGCGGCGGCGGCGTCGTCCACCGGGTCGGTCGTGGGGCCGGGACCGGCCGCGCCCTCGCTGGCCACCGCGGCCGTCGTCGCCGCCCACGTCAGATCGATCGTGCCCGGGTGCGGGCCGCCCCACTGCAGGGTGAGCGTCACGGCGGCCTCGCCGTCCGACGCCGAGGCCTCGCACCGCAGGTGGTCGATGCCCTCCTCCGGCGGGCCGGAGGCCACCGCGTCGAAGGGGGCCGCCCCGCCCCCCTCGGCGGGGTGGACCCAGACGCAGGCACCGGCGGTCCCGGGCACCCGGGGCCCGGTGGTGCGGACCTGGGCCGCCAGGTCGTCGAACGCGCCGAAGGGGTCGCGGTCGACCACGAGGCGCGCCGTCCAGTCGTCCGGCCCCTGCGGCTCCGGCGGCTCCGGTGAGGTGGTCGTGGTCGTCGTGGTGGTCGTGGAGGTCGGCCGGGTGGCGCCGGGGGCGGGCACGGTGATCGGTGGCCGCGGATCCGGCGGGTCCGGGTCCGGGGCGGGTCGACGGAAGAGCCCGGCCAGCCGGGCGCCGTCGGGCACGACCAGCCCCTCGGCGATCTCGGTGCCGGGCCCGGCGGACTCGGTCGTGGGCGGCTCGTCCGTGGCCGGCCGCTCATCGTCGGTGCACGCCCCCGCCAGTGCGAGCACGGCCGCCAGCACCGTCGCTCCGATCCTCCTGGTCATGGGCCCGGTCAGTCGCTGTGCATGGTGACGAGGACGTGGCGCCCGTCGGGGCTGCTCAGCAGCTCGCAGGCGCCACCACCGCCGCTGATCGAGAAGCCCTGGGTGCGGACGCTCGTCCCGTCGGCGAGCACGAGGTCCTCGGGGGGCGAGGGCAGGTCGCCGCCGGAGCCGCCGAGCGACGACTCGGTGAGGGCGGCCATGGCGGCCTCGGCATCGTCGGTGGCGAGCACCGACCGGCCGTCCGGACCGCCCTCGGTGCCGACCAGCCGGCTGTCAGAGGGGAGGCGCATCTGGTCGTAGCCGCTACTGAGGCAGTTGCCGCTCCCCCCGAACGGGTCGCCGACGTCCGGCTGGTCCGGCGGTGCCGCCTCCGGGACGGCGGCCATCGCCTCGGCCGAGGCGGCGTCCGGCGAACCCGGGGTGGAGACGTAGTCCTCGAGGGCGATGTCGGAGACGTGGGCCGACGCCGTGACGAAGAGGCTGCCCGGGAGGCCCTCGCCCCAGCGCAACACGACGGTGACGCTCAGCTCCGAGTCGACCGCCGAGGTCTCGCACTGCAGGGCCGATGCCTCGTCGGGCGGCGGATCCGACACCGGGCCGAGCCTCTCGACCGAGAACCCGCCGTGGTCGGGGTCGATGGAGAG
>DASYLG010000114.1:0-3023 GCA_036009685.1 Iamia sp.
ATCTTCACCACCGCCACCGGACGGGTCCTCGAACCATCCGGCCGACCGACCCCACCGACGACGATGCCGACCGTCGCCCCCTACGACGGCCCCACCGGCGAGACCCTCCACACCCACTGGGTCACCTTCACCCGCCGACCCCCCTGCGACCGACACCACGACCGAGAACGGCCGCGCGAGCGAGAACCCGCCGCCTGACGGCGGGCACCCCACGGGCAGGTGGGGCGGACAAACTCTCGGCATGCCGAGGGAGTGCGACGCGTGCACGCAGTCCGGACCGAATGCCCCCTTTCGGGAGCGCATCGTCCGGGAGGCGGGCTGGCGGGTGGCCCACGACTTCAACTCGAGCCTCGAGGGCTGGCTCATCCTGGCTCCGCTGCGGCACGTCCGCGCCCTGGACGAGCGGACCACCCGAGCGCCGGGACGAGATCGCCCGGGTCAGATCCTCGCTGCGTCCTCTCCGCCGCAGACGTGGAACTCGACGCGGTAGACGAGGGTGTCGTCGCCGATGGGGCCGGCGTGGGCGGCGCGTCGGCGCAGGGCCTCGAGGTCGGGTTCTCCCGTCCGCGCCAGATCGTCGTCGTCGATCGTCGAGAAGGGCAGAAGGTCGATCTCGTCGACCTCGATCGCCACCGACCCGCTGCGATACACGCCTCCGACCTTGACCTGGGGTCGTGACCAGAGCCGGTAGGACACGGTGATGGTCCCGTCGGCGACCCGATCACGGAGCTCGGCGCTGAACTGCACCCCGCCATCCTGTCCCAGATCGGCTCGGCGTCAGGAGGGCGGCAGGCCGAGGGGGACCGGGATGCGATGGTCGTGGTCGTCGAGGACCCATCGCTCCGAGACGATGGCGCGGTAGAGGCGGAGGCGGGCCGTCGGTCCCACGTCCTCGGTGGACCAGGAGAGTCCGCCCCGGTGCTGGCACGAGCGCGAGAACCCGTCGAGGCACCGGTCGAGAGCGCCGGCCGGGACGACCTCGGCCTCGGCCTCCATGTACACCGCCTGGCCGCGGTTGATCGGCACCTGGGAGTCGAACACCACGATGCCGACGTCGGGGCGGGCGGCGATGTTCCGCGAGTGCCGGGCCTCGGGTGACGACACCCAGACGAGCTCCCGGTCGTCGACCGGTGCGAAGTAGACCGGCGTCGGCCAGGGCCGGCCGTCGGCGTCCGCGGTGGCGAGCGTCATGTACAGGTTGGCCTCGATGATCGCCCGAGCGGTGTCCACCAGGGCCGGATCGTCCCCGGTCCCCATCGTCTGCGACGGCACGGGTCCCAGACTGCCACGGTACGGTCCGGCCATGCGCACGCCACCCACCGTCGCCCCCGATCCGCAGCACGTCGCCACCGTCGTCGAGGCCCTGATGGACCCGGTGCTGGAGCCCATCGTCGACCTGGTGGTCACCGCCGACGACGGGGGCTACGAGGCGCGGGCCGTCGACGGACGCGTCCGCTTCACCAGGGCGGACGATGGCACCGGCTGGCGCTTCACCGAGACGCTGGTCGAGGGGCGCAACCCGCTGGGCGACCAGGCCGTCGACCGCTTCAGCCCGCTGGCCGACGAGCAGGCCACGCCCTGGCCCGACCGCCAGCGCACCAGCTACCCGTTCGCCTACGAGATGGTGGCCCAGGTGTTCGACCACCCGGCCGCGCCCGACGTCATCTGCCAGCACACCTCGGCCCACAACTGGGAGGACCACGGCGGCGAGCGGGGCGAGCACGGGTCGATGGGCGTCGTCCAGGCCCGGGCCCCGTTCGTCATCGCCGGCGCGGGCGTGAAGGCCCACGGCGTGCTGCCCCGGGCCTGCAAGCTGGTCGACGTCGCCCCCACCGTCCTCGCCCTCATGGGCGGAGCCCCGCACCCCGAGGGCGTCGGGCTCAACGGCCGGCGGCGCCCGGACGCCCTGCTGCGCCGGCAGGACGGCGAGGTGCTCGCCGATCTGATCGACGAGCGAGAGGCCGCCCCCGAGCACGTCGTCGGCTTCCTGATGGACGGGTGCAACGCCAACGTCCTCTACGACATGGCCGCCCGGGGCGAGGCGCCGAATGTGGCCCGCCTCATGGCCATGGGCACCACCATGGGCCACGGCGCCATCTCGTCGGCCCCCACCGTCACCCTGCCGAACCACACCACGATCCTCACCGGCGCCCACCCCGGGCACCACGGCGTCCTCAACAACGCCTGGTGGGATCGGGCCGCCGGCCAGCAGGTCATCACCAACTCGCCGGCCACGTGGGCGTGGTCGATGGCGACGCTCTCGCCCGAGGTGGAGACGCTGTACGAGGCGGTGCGTCGCACCTGGCCCGACGCCTTCACCCTCGCCGCCAACGAGCCGTGCGACCGGGGCGCCGACTTCGGCACCTTCCACATCCTGCGCGACGGCGGGCTGCCCGACCGGCCGCCGGGGGCCGACGACCTGCCGTTCGCCACCGAGCGCTTCGTCCGGCCCGAGAAGAGCTACCGCACGGCGTCGCGCATCGACCACACCGGCCTGGAGCTCACCCGGGGCGTGTGGGGCGACGGCTACCAGGGCGTCGAGTACCCGCGGCCCCGCTTCACGTGGGTCAACACGTCGCTCACCGACGCCGCCATGCACCACGGCGGCCCGTACTCCGACATCGCCGCCGCCGCCGTGCGCGACACCGACGCCCGCATCGGCGAGGTGCTCGGCCTGGTCGAGCGGTCGGGCGTCTTCGACCGCACCGCCTTCTTCCTCGTCGCCGATCACGGCATGGAGGACTCCAACCCCGCCGTCACCGGCGACTGGGGCACCGCCCTGGCCGCCACCGGCGTGCCCCTCCGCGACGAGGCCTACATGTGGATCTACACCGGCGTCGGCTGACGGCGGCGACGTCGCCGATCCAGGCGCGGAGGCGTCCGGCGGGGACGGCGGTGGGGTGGTGTCGAGGCTGACGGTGGTCATGCCAGGTCCCTTCGAGGACGGTGTGGTCGACGTCCTCCGCCTCCCGCCGAAGGACGTCGACCTCGGTCCCGGCGGCCCGTGACTGCGCCCCGGTCCA
>DASYLG010000115.1:0-5128 GCA_036009685.1 Iamia sp.
CACTGGCGCGAGGCCCTCGAGCAGTGGGAGGCGGGCCGGACGAAGGTGGTCGAGCGCATGCTCCTCGCCGTCCGGGTCGTGTGCGGCGGGGGCTCGCCCCTCACCCCCCAGGGTGACGACGCCCCCGAGCCGCTGCCCGACGGGTCCTACCTGGCCCTCAACGAGGTGGTGGTGGAGAAGACCCCGACGGGCCGCATGGTGCGCCTCGGCGTCGTGCTCGACGGCGAGTCGTTCACGACCTACGCCGCCGACGGGATGATCGTGGGCACGCCCACCGGCTCCACCGCCTACGCCCTCTCCGCCCGCGGGCCGATCGTCGACCCGACCCACCGGGCCCTGGTGCTGGCGCCGGTCGCCCCCCACTCGCTGTTCGACCGGGCCCTCGTGCTCTCGCCCACCACCGAGGTCCGGCTGGTGGTCGAGGGCGACCGTCCGGCCACCGTCTCGATCGACGGGCGCAGCGTCGGCCAGATCGGGGTCGGCGACGTCGTGGTCGCCACCGCAGCCGACCGCTCGGCCCAGCTCGTCACCTTCGGCGACCGGAACTTCCACGGGATCCTGAAGGCCAAGTTCGGCCTGAACGACCGATGAGCGCGGGGTAGGGGGGCATCGTGCTCGTCGAGCTGGCCGTCACCGACCTCGGGGTCATCGACCGCGCCCGGCTGCTGCTGGGTCCGGGCCTGACCGCCCTCACCGGCGAGACCGGGGCCGGCAAGACGATGCTGGTCGAGGCCATCGCCCTGCTGCTGGGCGGGCGGGCCGACCCTGCCCTGGTGCGCCCGGGGGCGGCCGAGGCGGTGGTCGAGGGTCGCTTCGTCGACGGCGACGACGAGGTGGTGCTCACCCGGGTCGTGCCCCGCGACGGTCGGTCCCGGGCCTACGTCGACGGCCGCATGGCCACCGCCGGTGCCCTGGCCGAGCGGGGCCGCCAGCTCGTCGACCTGCTGGGCCAGCACGCCCACCAGGCCCTGCTCACCACGGCGGCCCAGCGCGAGGCGCTCGACCGCGCCGCCGGCATCGACCTGTCGCCCCTCCACCAGGCGCGCCAGCGGGTGACCGAGATCGACCGCCGGCTGGCCGGGCTGGGGGGCGACGCCGGCGCCCGGGCCCGCGAGATCGACCTGCTGCGCTACCAGCTGGCCGAGATGGAGGCGGCCGGGTTGGGCGACCCCGACGAGGACACCACCCTCGACACCGAGGAGGACGCGCTGGCCGACGCCGCCGCCCACCGGGAGGCGGCCGCCGCCGCGGCCGAGGCGGTGGCCGCCGAGGGCGGCGCCCGCGACGCCCTGGCCGCGGCCCACGCCGCCGTGCAGGGCCGGGCCCCGTTCGCCGATCTGGCCGAGCGGCTGGCCGGTGCCCTGGCCGAGGTCGAGGATCTCGCCGGCGAGCTGCGCGACGGCATCGACCGGGTGGTCGACGATCCCGAGCGCCTGGCGCGGGTGCGCGAGCGCCGCCAGCTCCTGGTCGACCTGACCCGCAAGTACGGCAGCGCCGGGGCCGACGCCACCGGTGCCGGCACCCTCGCCGACGTGCTCGCCTACGAGCAGGAGGCGTCGGGGCGGCTGGCCGACCTGGAGGCCCACGACGAGCGGGCCGCCGCCCTCGATGCCGAGCGGGCCCGGGCCGTCGCCGCCGTGGCCAAGGCCGAGGCCGCCGTGGGCCGGGCCCGGCGGAAGGCGGCGCCGGCGCTGGCCGCCGCCGTCACCGGTCACCTGCGGGCCCTGGCCCTGCCCGGCGCCGAGGTCCGGGTCACCGTGGGCGCCACCGACCCGGGCGACGACGTGGCCGTCCTCCTGTCCGCCGACCGCGGTGCCCCCGCCCTGCCCGTGGCCAAGGCCGCCTCCGGCGGCGAGCTGGCCCGCACCGGGCTGGCCCTGCGCCTGGTCCTCACCGCCGAGGAGCCCACCCTCGTCTTCGACGAGGTCGACGCCGGGATCGGGGGCGAGGCGGCCGTCGCCGTGGGCCGGGCCCTCGCCGACCTGGCCGCCGACCGTCAGGTCCTCGTCGTCACCCACCTGGCCCAGGTGGCGGCGTTCGCCACCGCGCAGATCGGCGTGACCAAGCGGGTCGGGGACGGGTCGGTCACGTCCCAGGCGGTGCTGATCGAGGGCGACGAGCGGGTGGTCGAGCTGTCGCGGATGCTCTCCGGCACCCCCGACAGCCCCCGCGTCCGGGAGGCCGCCGCCGAGCTCCTCGCCACGGCTGCGGCGACCCGGTCCGCGTAGGCTCGCCGGAATGGCCGAGGACGACAGCGGAGACCTCGCCGCCGACGTGCACCCCCCGGCCCCGACGGTGGCCTGGCCGCCCGTGATGGGCGTCGCCCGCGTGGGCCGGCGGACCAAGGACCTGGCCAAGCGCATCCTGCCGGGCGAGATCGCCGTCATCGACCACGAGGACCTCGACACCGTCGCCACCGAGAGCCTGATCGCGGCGGGCGTGGTCGCCATCGTCAACGCGTCGCCCTGCATCTCGGGTCGCTACCCCAACGCCGGCCCCCTGCTGCTCCCCGCGGCCGGCGTGGCCGTGCTCGACGGGGTCGGCGCCGAGGTCATCGACGCCATCGCCGACGGGATGGCCATCGCCCTCGACGGCGACCGGGTCCTCGCCTTCACCGAGCCCGACGAGCCGCAGGGCCACGAGGTGGCCCGGGGCCAGCGCCAGGACATCGGCACCTTCGGCGTGGTGCTGGAGAAGGCCCGCACCACCATGGGGGCCGAGCTGCAGCGCTTCGCCGAGAACACGCTGACCTACATCCAGCGCGAGGGCCATCTGCTGGTCGACGAGCCCGACATCCCCGAGATCGACGTCGACTTCAAGGGCCGCCAGGTCCTGATCGTCGTCCGGGGCGTCGACTACAAGAAGGACCTCGACCTGCTCCGCCGCAGCGGCTACCTCAAGGAGCAGGAGCCCCTGCTGGTGGGGGTCGACGGTGGCGCCGACGCCTTCCTCGAGATGGGCATGACGCCCGACGTGATCATCGGCGACATGGACTCGGTCAGCGAGCGGGCCCTGCGCTGCGGGGCCGCCCTCGTGGTCCACGGCTACGCCGACGGCCGGGCCCCCGGGTCCGAGTACCTGGACGAGCTGGGGCTCGAGCACGAGGTGTTCGCCTCGGTCGGCACCTCCGAGGACATCGCCATGCTGATGGCCTACGAGCGCGGGGCCGAGCTGATCGTGGCCGTCGGCACCCACTCCCACATGGTCGACTTCCTCGACAAGGGCCGTCCCGGCATGGCCTCGACGTTCCTCGTGCGGCTCAAGGTGGGCCCGATCCTGGTCGACGCCAAGGGCGTGAACCGGCTGTACACGACCCACGTCGGCACCCGTGACCTGCTGCCGCTGGTCATGGCGGCCATCATCACCATGATCATCATCGGCGTGGTCAGCGAACCGATCCGCACCGTCGTGCGCGGTCTGGTCCTGCCCCTCCGATGACCTCCGCCCCCTTCCCCAGGCTCGCCACCGCTCCTTCTGCATGATCAACATCCGCTATCACATCGTCTCGATCACCGCGATCTTCCTCGCCCTCGGCATCGGCACCCTCCTCGGGAGCACGTTCCTCGACCGCGCCACCGTCGACCAGCTCGACCGGAACATCCGCAACGCCGAGACCCGCATCGCCGACACCGAGCAGAAGAACGACCGGCTCGAGGAGGATCTCCGGCAGGCGGACGCTCGTGACGAGGCCCTCATCGACGCCAGCGAGACGCTCCTCGCCGGCCAGCTCACCGACCGCCCCGTGCTGCTGGTGGTGGCGCCCGGCGTCGACCAGGGCACCGTCGACGGGCTGCGCGAGATCCTGGGCCACGCCGACGCCGACCTCCGGGGCAGCCTCACGCTGCGCGACGACCTGACGTCGTCCGGTGCCATCGGCGCCGATCTGGCCGAGGGCCTGGACATCGACGAGGACGACGCCGAGGCCGCCCGCGCCGAGGTCTTCGATCAGCTGGTCGACGCCCTGGTGGCGGCAGGGGCGCCGGCCGACCTCGACGAGGAGACCCCGCCCGAGGGCGACCCCGCCGATCCGACCACCACCACGACGGCTCCGGGGGGCGAGGTCACCACGACGCTGCCGGGCGAGACGACGACGACCACGGCGCCCACCACCACCACCACCACGACCACGACGACGACCGCGCCCGAGGGCGACCCCGGCGACGACCCCTCGGCCGATCCCGATGATCCGGGGGCCGAGGACCCCGACGCCCTCGACGGCGAGCAGCCCGACGTCCTGACCGCCCTGATCGAGGCCGACCTGATCCGGCTCGACCCCGGTCCGGCCTACGAGCCGACCGACCCGGTGCTCGAGCGCACCGGGTATCGGTACGTGTACGTCACCCAGCCCGGTCTCGACGCGGCCGCCGACACGCTGCTGCTGGACCTGCTCCCCGAGACCGAGACCGACCCGCCGCTGCCGGCCGTGGTGGTCAGCACCACGCCCGAGCCCCTGGCCGAGGGGGCCGAGGAGCTGCCGCCGACGGCGGTCGGGCGGGTGCGCTCGGACCCGGCCCGATCCAGCCTCTACGACACCGTCGACGACATCGACACCTACCTGGGGCTGTCCTCGACGGTCACGATCCTGCGGGCGGACGAGGGCACGGCGGCCGGCCACTACGGCCAGGGCAAGGGAGCCACGGCGCTGGCGCCGGCCGGCAGGTGAGCGAGCGCAGCGAGCGAGCCCGGCAGCGCGGTCGTCTCTTCGGCGGCGGAGCCGTCGGCGCTCGTCGGCGCACCGTGGCTGCGGGCTGGCCAGGCATCACCCACGGCGGCCTGGTGCGCCGGTGAGCAGGCCCGTCGAGGCCGACGCCTCCGACGCCTTCGACGTTCCGGACGCCCCGGAGGGGCAGGGGACGGTCCGGGCCGCGGTCGGGATGGGGGCGATCACCGCCGTCTCGCGGGTGGTCGGCTTCCTGCGCGTGCTGGTGGTCGCCGCCGTCCTCGGCATCAGCCCCCTGGGCGACGCCTTCCAGTCGGCCAACTCGCTGTCGAACGTCCTGTTCGAGCTGCTGGCCGCGGGGGCGCTGTCCGCCGTCCTCGTGCCCGCCTTCGTCCAGCTGATCGACGCCGGGGACGAGACCGGGGCCGAGGAGGTGGCCGGCGGGGTGCTGGGCCTGGCCCTGGCCGG
>DASYLG010000116.1:0-2059 GCA_036009685.1 Iamia sp.
CCCATGGGCGGTTGTGACCCATGCGCCCCCACCTGGGAGAATCCGTCTCATCATGCTCGACAAGCTCCACGCCACGATCCAGGCGATCCGCCCGGCCATCCAGGCCGACAACGGCGACATCGAGCTGCGCGGCTTCGACGAGGAGACCGGCGTCGTCACCGTCGAGCTGACCGGGGCCTGCGTGAGCTGCCCGGCCTCCACCGTGACCCTCAAGGCGGGCGTCGAGCGGATCCTCAAGGACCGGGTCCCCGGCGTCACCGCGGTCGAGGCCGTCGGCATGGACATGGAGAGCGAGAGCGTCGTCTCCCTGTAGGAGGCCGGTCGGCCGCTAGGTTCGCCGGCCATGTCCTCCTCGCAGCCCCTCGTCTCCGTCGAGCGCCGGGACGACGGCGTCGCCGTCCTGCGCATCGAGAACGGCAAGGTCAACGCCCTCTCGACCGGGCTGCTCGAGCAGCTGGAGGGGGCGGCCCAGGCCCTGATCGACTCGCCCCCCGGCGCCGTGGTGGTCACCGGCGGCGATCGCATCTTCGCCGCCGGCGCCGACATCTCCGAGTTCGCCGGGCCCGACGAGGCCCGCGTCGTCGGCACCCGGTTCCTGCGGGCCCTCAACGCCGTGGCCGACATCCCCCGGGTCGTCATCGCCGCCGTCAGCGGCGTCGCCCTCGGCGGCGGGTGCGAGCTGGCCCTGGCCTGCGACCTGCGCATCGCCTCGGACCGGGCCCGCTTCGGCCAACCCGAGATCCTCCTCGGCATCATCCCCGGCGGCGGCGGCACCCAGCGGCTTACCCGTCTGGTCGGCCCGGCCCGGGCCAAGGACATGATCCTGTCGGGTCGGCCGGTCAAGGCCGACGAGGCCCTGGCCATCGGGCTGGTCGACCGGGTCGTGCCCGCCGACGAGGTCCAGGACGCCGCCCTGGCGTGGGCGGCCGAGCTGGCCGCCGGCGCCGTGGTGGCCCAGGGCCTGGCCAAGCGGGCCATCGACCGGGGCCTCGACGTCAGCCTGGGCTCCGGGCTGGAGCTCGAGCAGGAGCTGTTCACCCAGGTCTTCGCCACCGACGACGCCCGCATCGGCGTCGAGTCCTTCCGTCAGCACGGCCCCGGGAAGGCGACCTTCACCGGTCGCTGAGCGGCACCGCCGGGCCGGTCTGCCGCCGGACGGCGACCGTCCCTGGATAGCGTCGTCGCCACCATGACGGCACCGAGCGACGTCCGCACCTGCTACCGCCACCCGGACCGCGTGTCGGGGATCTCCTGCCAGCGGTGCGACCGGCCCATCTGCCCGCAGTGCATGCACCAGGCGTCGGTGGGCTTCCACTGCCCGGAGTGCACCAAGGCCGGCAAGCAGAAGGTGCTCCGGGGCGCGGCGTCGTGGACGACCCGGCCGATCGTCACGCAGGTCCTCATCGGCATCAACGTCGCCGTCTACCTGGCCATGGTCGTGACGAGCACCTCCGAGCCCTTCACGCTGGGCGGCCGCGCCCTGGAGTTCCGGTACGGCGACCACGGCCTGTTCGCCGACGGGGCGATGTACGGCCAGCTGGTCCCCGAGGAGCCCTGGCGCCTCCTGACGAACGGCTTCCTGCACGTCCCGCTCCCCTTCGGGCTGATCCACATCGGGCTCAACATGCTCGCCCTGCTGCGTCTCGGGCAGCTGCTCGAGCCGACGCTGGGCCGGGCCCGCTTCATCGCCCTCTACTCGATCGGCCTGGTCGGCGGGTCCCTGGGCGTCGCGCTGATCGACCCCCAGCAGGTCACCATCGGCGCCTCCGGTGCCGTCTTCGGGCTCATGGGCGGGGCCGTGATGGTCCTGCGGGAGCGGAACATCGATCTCCGGAGCTCCGGGTTGATCCAGACGATCGGCATCAACCTGCTCATCACGTTCACCATCCCGTTCATCTCGATCGGTGGCCACCTCGGTGGGCTGGTCGGAGGGTTCGTCGGTGGGGCCATCCTCACCGAGGGCGCCCGGCGCATCCGCACGAAGGGTGACGTCGTCGCCGCCGTCATCACCGGGGCCGTCGCCGTCGCCATCATGGTCGTGTCCTACCTCGTGATGGTC
>DASYLG010000117.1:0-1996 GCA_036009685.1 Iamia sp.
CGTTCACGGTGCAGCCGAGGGTCGTCTTGAGGTCCTTGACGGTGGCCAGCGGGATCCGGGCGAAGCCGACGTCGCGTCGCCCCGACGTGGGCCCGTTCCAGGGCACCCGGGGGGCGGTGAGCGGGGCTGCGCCGACCAGGCCCTCGGGGTCGCGGCGGGCCTTCACCACCCGGGACACGCTGCGGACGGTCTCGTTCAGCAGCGGGCCGAGGCCCATGGTGCGGCGCACCTTCGACGTGATGGCGTGGCTGATCAGCTCGGCATCGGTGGGCACCCGCTCGGACGGCAGCTCGGGCGGAGGACCGGTCACCACCGCGTCGGCGGGGTCGAGGTCGAAGAGGTGGACCATCAGCTCGGAGCCGCTGGCGCCGTCGATGGCGCAGTGGTGGACCTTGGACACGACGGCGATGCGGTCCTGCTTGAGGCCCTCGATGACCCACATCTCCCAGAGCGGCCGGGACCGGTCGAGCGGGACGCTGGCGATCTGGGCCGCCATCTCGCCCAGCTCCCGTCGGCCCCCTGGAGCCGGGGCCCCCATCCGGCGGATGTGGTAGTCGATGTCGAACTCGGGGTCCTCGACCCACACCGGGTGGTGCAGGTTGAGCGGGACCGACACCAGCCGGCGCCGGAACGGCGGGATGCGATCGGTGCGGGAGGCGATGAAGTCCTTGATCGCCTGGAACGAGTAGCCCCCCGGCATGGTCGACGGGTCGAGCACCATCGTCATGGCCACGTGCATGTGGTGGGTGGGCGTCTCGAGGTACAAGAAGGCGGCGTCGAGCCCGGTCAGTCGCTCCATCGGATCCCCCGGTCGCTGTCGATCGGCGCCAGCCTCCCACGGATCCGGGGTGGGAGAAGAAGTAGAACCTGTTCTAATCTCACCTCCGTGGACTTCGACGACACCCCCCGGGAGGCCTCCTTCCGGGCCGAGGCCCGGGCCTGGCTCGACGCCCACGCCCCGGCCAAGGGCAGCCCGGAGGACTTCTCCGGCGGCTACCTCGAGGGGACGTCCGACGCCGCCACCCACGTCGCCCGGGCCCAGGCCTGGCAGCGGACCCTGTTCGACCACGGCTGGGCCGGCATCACCTGGCCCGAGACCTACGGCGGCCGGGGCGCGGGCTCGCTCGAGTCGTCGATCTGGAACCAGGAGATGGCCCGCTACGGCGTGACCGTCGGGCCCTTCGCCGTCGGCATCGGCATGGCCGGGCCCACCATCCTCCGCCACGGCACCGAGGCCCAGAGGGAGCGCTTCCTGCGCCCCATGCTCCGGGGCGAGGAGATGTGGTGCCAGCTGTTCAGCGAGCCGGAGGCCGGCAGCGACCTGGCCTCGCTCCGCACCCGGGCCGTCCGGGACGGCGACGAGTGGGTCGTCGACGGGCAGAAGGTGTGGACCTCGTCGGCCGACACCGCCGACTGGGGCATCCTGCTGGCCCGCACCGACCCCGACGTCACCAAGCGCCGGGGCATCACCTACTTCCTGGTCGACATGCGGACCCCCGGCATCGACGTCCGGCCGCTGAAGCAGATGACCGGGTCGAGCCACTTCAGCGAGGTCTTCCTCGACGGCGTGCGGATCCCGCAGGCCAACGTGCTGGGCGAGGTCCACGACGGGTGGGCCGTCACGGCCACGACCCTGGCCAACGAGCGGGGCCTGATCGCCGGCGGCAACAAGGCGTCGGACGCCGCCGCCCTGTGCGTCCTGGCCACCGAGCTGGGCCGGGGCGACGACGCAGTGCTGCGCCAGAAGCTGGTCGACTGCTGGATCCGCCAGCGGATCCAGACCTACCACGGCTACCGCCTGCAGACGGCGCTGAGCCAGGGGCGCCAGCCCGGTGCCGAGACCTCGATCATGAAGCTGTTCGCGGCCGAGTACCTGCGCCGGCTGGGTGCCGCCGCCCTCGAGCTGCTGGGCGCCGACGGCCTGCGGGCCGGCGAGGGCCCGGGCGACGGCGCCTGGCAGGCCCGGTTCCTGCACGCTCCGGCCATCGGCATCGCC
>DASYLG010000118.1:0-2717 GCA_036009685.1 Iamia sp.
CAGCACGACGAAGCCGGCCAGCATCGCCAGCCCGCCGGCCCCCGTCACGAGCAGGGCCTGGAGGGCGGCGGCCCGGGCCCGGGCGTCGCGGTGGCCGTTGCCGATCAGGAGGAACGACGTGATCGACGTCAGCTCCCAGAACCCGTAGAGGACGATCAGGTTGTCGGCCACGACCAGACCGAGCATCGACCCGCTGAAGAGCGTCAGCAGGCCGATCAGCCGGCCCACCCCCGGGCCACGGGGCGAGAGGTAGCGCCCGGCGTAGGCGAAGACGAGCACGCCGACGCCCGAGACCAGCACCACCATCAGGGCGGCGAAGCCGTCGAGCCGGAGCTGGAGGTCGATGTCGAGGGCCGGCACCCAGTGCACCACCTCGTCGACCGGCCGGCCGTCGAGCACGCCCGGCAGCACGACGAGCAGCCAGGCGACGGCGGCGACGGGGCCGACGACGCCGAGCCACAGGGCGCGCCGGCCCAGGCGGTCGCCGCCGGCGATGGCGGCCAGGCCCAGCCCGGCGTGCAGGGCGAGCAGGATGGTCATGGCGGTGGGGCCGTCACGGGGGCGGGGGTCCTCGTCGGTCGCGGTCGGTCGTCGTCGGGCCGGCGCGGGGCGCGCCGGGGAGGATCAGACGACGATCGGGGGACCGCGGTGGCGCGCCGCCCGGAGCGCCGGGGCGCGGTGACGAGGACCGACGACGAGCGCCGGGCCGGTCAGAGCGGTGGTCCCGAGCGCGAGCAGGGCGGCGAGAACGACGACGGCGATACGACTCGACGGGACGGTCTGGCCCCACGTCCGGTGATCCTCGCGTGGCTGGACGGGCGGTGCGCCGAGATGGCCGGGGGGCACGGCGGCGGCGGCCCCGGCGGGGTCGGTGCGCGTCGGCGTCGTCGGACCGCCGTCGAGCACGGCACCGAGCAGCAGGGCCAGCCCCGCCAGGAGGCCCACCACCGCCACGGCCCGTCGGCGTCGGCGGCGCAGCAGCATCTGGCCCTCGACCCTACCGGGCTCCCGGTAGGGGGCGGTCAGCCGAGGGCGTTCTGGCCCTGGATCATCGAGATGATGCCGGGGACCATGCCGATCAGGCTGAGGCCCAGGGCGAAGTAGCGCACCGGGTGCTTGCGGAACAGGGCGGCGACACCGGCCATGAACAACGAGACGGCGAAGAACACGTTGGCCAGCTCGAACTTGTCCCCGGCGGCATCGGCCGTCGCCCCGGCCTCGAACTTGGCGTCGGCGTCGTCGCTGGTGGCCTCGTAGTCGTCGAACGACGCCACCTGGTACTCGTCGAGGTCGAGCGGGGTGGGCGGCGACTCGTCGACCGGGATGTCCTCCCAGATCTGGGTGGCCGCCTCCAGCTCGTCGCTGAAGTAGAGCTCGCGGATCTCCACCGCCGTCGTGGGATCGTCGATCGCCAGCAGGTTGTACTGGAGGAACATCTGCTTGTCGGCGAAGTACGTCTGCGAGTAGTCGTCGTAGAAGGCGTTGGCGTCCGAGGTGGCCTTGGACGACTCGGTGTAGCCGGCCAGGGCGTCGCCGTCGGTGAGGGCGGCCTTGTAGGCGGAGAAGGCGGTCAGGGCACCGGCCAGGCCGAGGAGGACGGCGGCCAGGAGCTCGACCCGGCCGCGGCGGACCTCGTCGTCGATCTCCTTCTGCTCCTCCGGCGTCGGCGGCGCCTCGGTCTCCGATGCCTCGCCGGTGTCGGAGGTGTCGTCGTCCGCGTCGGGCGCAGCGTCGTTCGACGGGTCGGACATGTTGGTTCTCCATCCCTGCCCAGGGCCCCCACGGCCCTGTCCGCCGTTGGTCTACCACCTCCTCGGTACCCCATCTGACTCTCCGGCCGGAGCGGTCGTCGTGCTAGACGTGCGGGCATGGCCCCCACGCCCGAAGACGCCGTCCGTCGCTACCTGCTCTGGCTCGAGGAGCCCGAGTCGATCGTGGACGACGAGGCCGTGGCCAAGGCCGAGGCGGCCGTCGCCGCGGCCGGCGACCCGCTGGCCCGGCTGCACGCGCTGGCCGACCTCGAGCACGCCCGGTCCGCCGACGCCGAGGGCGTCACCGCCGACTTCGTGGCCCACGCCAAGGACTACGCCGAGGCCGAGTCGATCCCCCTGTCCGCCTTCGAGGCCCTGGGCGTGCCCACCGAGGTGCTCCGCCAGTCCGGGCTCATGGGGGGCCGAGGCCGTCGGGGCAGCGGCCGCTCGTCGAGCGGGGCCGGATCGCGCGCCCCGAAGGTGGCGATCGAGGAGCTCAAGGCCGCCGCCCGCCGGCTGCCCAAGCAGTTCACCCTGGCCGATGTGGCCCGGGAGGCCGGCGGGGGGTCGCCGCAGACCGTGCGCAAGGCCGTCGACGAGATGATCGCCGCCGGCCAGGCTCGCAACCTCGGCCCCAAGACCGACCACCACGGCCGGGGCCGGGCGCCCACCCTCTACGAGCTGGCCTGAGCGCTCGAGCTCCGGGGCCAGGCCACCGGGTCAGCCTCGGAGGGCGGCGTCGCGCGCCGCGGCCGCCTCGAGCTGGGCCTGGTACTCCACCGCCCGACGGGCCTCCTCGTCGGCCCGATCGCGCCGGGCCCGGCGGCGCTTGCGCTCGACGGCGTCGTGGCGGGCGGCGATCAGGCGGAGGACGACGAACCCGAGGACGCCGACGCCGGCGGAGATGGCCGCCAGGACCACCTGGTCCTCGGCCTTGGCCTCGCAGCGGTCGATGACGGCCTGCTC
>DASYLG010000119.1:0-5157 GCA_036009685.1 Iamia sp.
GGGGTTCGCGCGGGAGATGGCGTGGTTGAGCAGCCGCCCGCCCGGTGCGAGGAGGCGGGTGACGGCGGAGGCGTAGGTGTCGGCCTCGCCCTCGCCCACGTGCTCGTACATCCCCACGCTGGCGATGGCCGGGAAGGCGGGCTCGTCGAGGTCCCGATAGTCCTGGATCCGGATCTCGACCCGGTCCTCCAGGGCCTCGTCGACGACGCGCTGGCGGGCGTAGGCCGCCTGCTCGGGTGAGAGGGTGATGCCGAGCGCCCGGGCGCCGTGGTGCTTGGCCGCATGGATGACGAACGAGCCCCACCCGCAGCCGATGTCGAGCACCCGCATGTCGCGCTCGACGCCCAGCTTTCGGCAGACCAGCTCGTGCTTGGCGGCCTGCGCCGTCGCCAGGTCGTCGATCCCGTCGCCCCAGAAGGCACACGAGTAGGTCATGGCCTCGCCCAGCACCAGCTCGTAGAAGTCGTTGCCCACGTCGTAGTGGTGGCGGACGGCGGTGGCGTCCCGCCGGCGGCTGTGACGACGACCCCGGGGGCGAGCCTCCTCCGGCGGGGGCGGCAGGGGCCGGCCGAGGGCGCCGAGCTCGCGCATCGAGCGCAGCAGAGGGCCGACGTCGGACAGGCCCGGGCCGACGCTGACGTGGTCGCCGGCCCCGCCGAGCACGTCGCGCACGGCCAGCAGGTCGAAGATGTCGCCGTCGACGTCGATGTCGCCCACGATGTGGGCCCGGGCCAGGCCCAGCTCGCCGGGGGCGTAGAGGATCCGGCGCAGGGCGTCGGGCGAGCGGACCACGACCGTGATCGGGGCCCGATCCACCACCGTGGCGGCGCGGGCGCCGACCGGTTCGTCGGCCTCGACCCGGGACCCGTCCCACGCCTCCAGGGCGAAGGGGAGGGCGCCGCCGAGCAGACGGCGGACGATCGGGGCGAGCAGCGGAGCGGCGTCGGTCATGGGACCTCCAGCGTGAGCACGCCGTCGCGTGCATCCGGCAACGAGGATGAACCCGTCGCCCGGCCGTGTGATTCCCGTCTCAGGGGAGTGCCGAACGTCCCGGGTGAGCAGGTACGACACGTGGGTAGGGTCGATCACCATGTGTGGCGTCGCAGGTGAGGTCCGACTCGACGGCCGGCGACCCGATGTCGCGGCCGTCGCGGCCATGGCCGACGCCATGGAGCGGCGGGGTCCCGACGCCACCGGCACGTGGGCCCAGGGCCGGGTCGCCCTCGGCCACCGCCGCCTCCGGATCATCGACCTGAGCGAGCACGGGGCCCAGCCCATGGTCGACGCCGAGCTCGGCCTCACCGTCTGCTTCAACGGCTGCATCTACAACTACGAGGCCCTGCGGGACGAGCTGGCCGGCCACGGCTACCGCTTCTTCTCCCACAGCGACACCGAGGTGCTGATCAAGGCCTACCACCGCTGGGGCGATCGCTTCGTCGAGCGGCTGCACGGGATGTTCGCCTTCGCCATCGTCGAGCGCGACACGGGTCGGGTGCTCCTGGGCCGTGACCGGCTGGGCATCAAGCCCCTCTACCTGAGCGAGACGCCCGACCGGGTCCGCTTCGCCTCCTCGCTGCCCGCCCTGCTCGCCGGCGGCGACGTCGCCACCCGCATCGACCCGGTCGCCCTCCACCACTACCTGTCGTTCCACTCGGTGGTGCCGCCGCCCCTCACGATCCTCGAGGGCGTGAAGAAGGTGCCGCCGGCGACGCTGGTGGCCTTCGAGCCCGACGGCCGCCGCACCGAGGACGTCTACTGGCGCCCGGACTTCACTCGTCACGCCGACCGGGCCGGCTGGTCCGAGCGGGACTGGGAGGACGCCGTCCTCGACGCCCTGCGCCTCGCCGTCGAGCGACGCCTGGTGGCCGACGTGCCCGTGGGCTGCCTGCTGTCGGGCGGTGTCGACTCCAGCCTGATCGTCGGCCTCCTCGCCGAGGCCGGCCAGCACGGGCTCCAGACCTTCTCGATCGGCTTCGAGTCCGTCAACGGCGTGGCCGGCGACGAGTTCCGGTGGTCCGACATCGTGGCCGAGCGCTTCGCCACCGACCACCACCAGCTGCGCATCGGGGCCGACCGGATGCTGCCCGCATTGACCGATGCCATCGCCGCCATGAGCGAGCCCATGGTCAGCCACGACTGCGTCGCCTTCTACCTCCTGAGCCAGGAGGTGGCCGAGCACGTGAAGGTCGTGCAGTCCGGCCAGGGCGCCGACGAGGTCTTCGCCGGCTACCACTGGTACCCGCCGATGATGGCGCCCGGCGCCCAGAGCATCGAGGGCAGCGTGGCCGCCTACCGGGCCGCCTTCTTCGATCGCGATCCCGACGCCCTGCGCCTCCTCGCCGCCTCTGGCCAGGTCCCGGCCGACGACCCCAGCGGGCGGTTCGTGGCCGACCACTTCGTCGTCGCCGGGGCCGCCACCGGCACCGACCGGGCCCTGCGTCTCGACACCACGGTGATGCTGGTCGACGACCCGGTGAAGCGGGTCGACAACATGACCATGGCGTGGGGCCTCGAGGGCCGGGTGCCGTTCCTCGACCACGAGCTGGTCGAGCTGGCCGCCACCTGCCCGCCGGAGCTCAAGACCGCCCACGGCGGCAAGGGCGTCCTCAAGGAGGCGGCCCGCCGGGTCATCCCCGCCGAGGTGATCGACCGGCCCAAGGGCTACTTCCCGGTGCCGGCGCTGACCCACCTCGAGGGCCCGTACCTGGACATGGTGCGCGAGGCCCTCCACGCCCCGGCGGCCAAGGAGCGGGGCCTGTTCCGGCCCGACGCCGTCGATGCCCTGCTGGCCGATCCCAACGGCCGGCTCACCCCGCTGCGGGGCAACGAGCTGTGGCAGATCGGCCTGCTGGAGCTGTGGCTCCAGGGCCACGGCATCACCGGTCCGGCGGCATGAGCGGTCCCCGGCGAGTCGAGGACGGCTGGGGCCACGCCGAGGCCATCACCACGACCTCGTGGGACACGCCGCCGCAGCACATCCAGGACGCCATGGACCCCGACGTCGTCCTCGACATGGGATGGGGTCGTCTCGTCTTCGGCCAGACGTTCTCCGACCACGACCGCATCGCCGAGGTGCTCGATCGGGAGGCCGCCGGCCGGCGCGACATCTGCCTCTACCCCCGTGACCCGCACGTGCTGGTGGCCCAACACCCCCACGAGCTGTTCATCGACCCCAGCTACACCTATCGGCTCCGGTTCAGCCGCGACCGCAGCGTGCGCAACGACGCCCCGGGCGTGGCCGTCCGCCCGATCACCGGCGAGCCCGACGCCGAGGCCATCAACCGGACCTACGTCCGCTGCGGGATGGTGCCCGCCCCGGTCGACGTGATCTGGCGCAACCACGCCGAGACCCGCCACGTCGTCTACCTCGTCGCCGTCCGCCCCGACTCGGGCGAGGTCCTGGGCACGGTCACCGGCGTCGACCACCACCGCCTGTTCTCCGACCCCGAGCTGGGCTCGAGCCTGTGGTGTCTCGCCGTCGATCCCGGCTGCTCGGTGCCCGGCGTCGGGGCCGCCCTGGTCGGCGCCCTCGCCGACGTCATGCGCGACCGGGGCCGGGTCTACATGGACCTCTCGGTCGTCCACGACAACGCCGCCGCCATCGGCCTCTACGAGAAGCTGGGCTTCGAGCGGGTGCCCGTCTACGGCGTCAAGCGCAAGAACGCCATCAACGAGCCGCTGTTCACCGGGGCGCCCGAGACCATCGACGACCTCAACCCCTACGCCCGGATCATCGCCGACGAGGCCATGCGCCGGGGGATCCGGGTCGACGTGCTCGACGCCGAGGCCGGCGAGCTGCGCCTCACCCACGGCGCCCGCCGCGTCGTCACCCGCGAGTCGCTGTCCGAGCTGACCTCGGCCGTGGCCATGAGCCGGTGCGACGACAAGCGGCTGACCCGGCGCATCGTCTCCGAGGCCGGGATCACCGTGCCGCGGGGCCGGCTGGCCACCTTCGACGAGGGCGATCCGGCCTTCCTCGACGAGGTGGGCGACGTCGTGGTCAAGCCGGTGCGGGGCGAGCAGGGCCTCGGCATCACCGTCGGGGTCGAGGGCCACGCGGCGCTGGAGGCGGCCCTGGGCCGGGCCCGTGAGCACTGCCCCGACGTGTTGATCGAGGAGCGGGCGCCCGGCGACGACCTCCGCCTGGTCGTCATCGACGGCACGGTCGTGGCCGCCGCCGTCCGCCGCCCGGCCGAGGTGCTGGGCACGGGCGAGCACACCGTCCGCGACCTGGTCGTGGCCCAGAGCCGGCGCCGCTCGGCCAGCACCGGCGGCGAGGCCCAGATCCCCCTCGACGACCTCACCGCGGCCACCGTGGCCGAGGCCGGCTGGTCGCTCGACGACATCCTCCCCGAGGGCACCCGCCTGCGGGTCCGCCGCACCGCCAACCTCCACACCGGCGGCACCATCCACGACGTCACCGCCGAGGTCCACCCCGACCTGCGCCAGGTCGCGGTGGTGGCGGCCGAGGCCATCGGCATCCCCGTCACCGGCATCGACCTGCTGGTGCCCGACGTCGCCGCCCCCGACTACGTGTTCATCGAGGCCAACGAGCGGCCCGGGCTGGCCAACCACGAGCCCCAGCCCACCGCCGCCGCCTTCGTCGATCTGCTCTTCCCCACCAGCCCCGGCCTCCCCCGGGCCTGGACCCCCGAAGGATCCCCATCCTCATGAACGAGCCCAGCACCCCCGGCGTCGAGGCCCTGCCCTTCGACGAGAAGTGGACCCTCGACCTCCTGCTGGAGCTGTTGCGCACGCCCAGCCCCTCGGGTCGCACCGATGCGGTGATGCAGCTGGTCGGCGACGTCCTCACCGACCTCGGGCTCGAGTTCTCGCTCACCCGGCGGGGGTCGCTGCTGGCCGAGCTGCCGGGGCGGTCGGCGGGCATCGACCGGGCCCTCGTGGTCCACGCCGACACGATCGGGTGCATGGTGCGGGCCCTCAAGGACAACGGTCGCCTGGAGGTCATCCAGGTGGGCACCTTCAGCGCCCGCTTCGCCGAGGGGGCCCGGGTCAAGATCCTGGGCGACTCGCCGGGTCGCACCTACACCGGCACGATCATGCCGCTGAAGGCCAGCGGGCACGCCTTCGGTGACGAGGTCGACACCCAGGGCATCGGCTGGGAGCACGTCGAGGTCCGGGTCGACGAGGAGGTCC
>DASYLG010000120.1:0-3398 GCA_036009685.1 Iamia sp.
CGCCGGGCGGCGTGGGCGGCGTCGAGCCCGTCGACGACCCCGGGCTCGCCCGACGCCGAGGCCGCCGACGTCGCCGCGGTCGCCGACGCCGGGGCGGCGAGGGCCGGGTCGTGGGCCAGCACCTGGGCCTCGAGGGCGCGCAGCTCGGCACCGGGATCGATACCGAACTCCTCGAGGAGCGCCTCCCGCACGCTGGCGTAGGCCTGGAGGGCGTCGACCTGACGGCCGCAGCGGTACAGCGCCGTGATCAGCTGGGCGGCGAAGCGCTCGCGCAGCGGGTGGGCCTGGACCAGCTCGGTCAGCGGCCCGACGATCTCGGCGTGGCGGCCCGACGCCAGCTCGGCGTCGCCCAGCGCCTCCTGCCCGGCGAGCACCCGCTCCTCGATCGAGGCCGCCGCCGCCCGGAGCCGCTCGTGGTCGAGCAGGTCGCCCAGCACCGGGCCCCGGACCAGGTCGAGCGCCCGGCGCAGCTGCTGGGCCGCCCCCCGGTGGTCACCGGCCTCCGACGCCTCCCGGGCGGCGGTGGCGATGTCGTCCAACAGGTGGGCGTCGACCTGGTCGGCAGTGACGTCGAGGGCGTAGCCGGCCCCCCGGCGGGCCACGGCGTCGCGCCCGAGCAGCCGACGCAGCTGCGACACCTGGGCCTGGAGGGAGTTGGCCGGGTTGGCGGGCTGGTCGTCGCCCCAGATCTCCTCGATCAGGCGGTCGTCGGAGACCGGGTGCGGGGCGGCGAGGGCCAGCGTGGCCAGCAGCACCTGCAGCTTGGCCCCCGAGATCGGGATCGGCCCGGCGGGCCCGCGGACCTCGACGGGTCCCATCACCAGAACGGTCAGCCCCGCGCCCATCGCGGCCTTCCTCTCACTCGTCGGCGCACCCTACGCCACCCCTGCCGACCGGCCCCCGGACGCGCCGCAACGCCCGGCCACGGGGGCCGGGCGCTGCGGGTGTGGGGCCTTCGGGTGCTACTCGCCGACGATCGCCCCCAGGACGTCGAGCCGGGCGGCCCGACGGGCGGGGAGCAGGGCGGCGGCGGTGCCGGCCAGGGCGGCGATCACGCTGACGATCACCAGGGTCGGGATCGGGAGCTCGAAGGTGCCGAGACCCTCGTCGCCGAGGCCCTTCACCATCGACCAGCCGAACACGACACCGAGCCCCATGCCCAGGGAGGTGCCGAGGAGGGCGATGATGACCGCCTCCCACCGCACCGTGGCCCGGAGCTGCGGGCGGGTCATGCCCACCGCACGGAGCAGCCCCAGCTCCCGGGTCCGCTCGAAGATCGAGAGGGCCAGGGTGTTGGCGATGCCCAGCAGGGCGATGAGCACGGCCAGGCCGAGCAGGGCGTAGATGAGGCTGAGGATGACGTCCATCTGCTTCGTCTGGGCGGCGGCGTACTCGTCGTGGTCCTGGACCTCGGCCTGGGGGTAGGCCTCGACCATCCCGTCGACCAGGGCCCGCCCGTCGGCCGCCGACACGCCGTCGGCGAAGGTGAGGAACACCTGGGCGTCGAGCTGGTCGGCCACGTTGGCCTCGTAGGCGGGGAGGCCGATGAGGAACTGGCCCACCAGGACCGACTCCTCGTACAGGGCGGCCACCGTGAGCTGCTGCTCGCCGGTCTCGGTGAAGGCGACGGGCAGGCTGTCGCCCACCTTCCAGCCGTGGCCGAGGGCCGTGTCGGCGTCGACCGCGATCTGGGTGGCACCCAGGTCGTCGAGCGAGCCGTCGGTGACCTTCACGTCGATGATCTGCTGCAGGGCGGCAGGATCGATGCCGACCACGTCGCGCCCGGTGCCGTCGACCTCGGCCGCGGTCCGCCGGAAGGCGGCGACGGCGTCGATCTCGGGCTGGGCGTCCAGGTCGGCGGCCAGCGTCGGGACGAGCCCGCCGACCTGCGTGGCCATGGAGTCGACGACCAGGTCGCCGGCGAAGGTCTCGTCCACCGTGGACTCGACGGACGCCTTGGTGGACGCCCCCAGGATGGAGATGAACACCACCAGGGTGACACCGATCATCAGGGCCGAGGCCGTGGCCGCGGTGCGCTTCGGGTTCCGCATGGCGTTCTGGCGAGCCAGGCTGCCGGCCACGCCACGGAGGCGGGGCAGGGGGCTGCCGAGCAGCCAGCTCACCGGGCGGGCCAGGACGGGGCCGAGCACGACGGTCCCGATGAAGATCAGCAGCGCACCCAGGCCGACCAGGGCGAGCGCCGGACCGGCGACACCCAGGGCCAGGGCGACCGTGCCCAGGAGGGCGAAGCCCCCACCGATCACCTTGCGGGCCCGGCTGCTGGCCGAGTCGTCGTGGGCGACGTCCCGCATGGCGGCGATGGGCGCCACCTTCGAGGCCCGGCGAGCCGGGAACACGGCCGAGGCCACGCTGACGCCGAAGCCGGCGATCATCGACACGATGACGGTGTTGGTGGTGATGACCACGTCACCGGCCGGGACGTCGATGCCGAGCTGGCCCAGGAGGGCCTTCAGGGCACCGGCCACGCCGATGCCGGCCACGAGCCCGGCGACCGAGGCCAGGGCCCCGACGGCGAAGGACTCGAAGATGACCGAGGCCAGCACCTGCCGTCGGCTCGCACCGATGGCCCGCATCAACGCCATCTCCTTGCCGCGCTGGGCGACGATGATCGAGAAGGAGTTGTAGATGATGAAGGAGCCGACGAAGAGGGCGATCAGCGCGAACACCAGGAGGAAGGTGTTGAAGAACGCCATCCCGTCCTTGATGTCCTGCTGGTCCTCGGCCGTGACCTCGGCGCCGGTGAGCACCTCGGTGTGACCGGGGACGACCTCGTCGATGCGGTCGGCCAGGGTGGCCTGGTCGACCCCGTCCTGGGCGACGACCTTGATGGCGTCGACCCGGCCGGGCTCGGTGAGGACGGCCTGGGCCGCGTCGGGGCTGAACATCACGAGCGAGGCGCCGCCCGGGCTGTCCTCGCCGGCGAAGGTCACGATGCCCACGACCGTCTGGGACAGGGTCCCGGTCGGCGTGATCACGGTGAGGTCCTCGCCCACGGCGAAGTCGCCCAGCTCGGCACTGCGCTTGTCGATGACGACCTCACCGGGTGAGGTCGGGGCTCGCCCCTCCACCACCTCGGTGGGGTTGAGCTCCGGGTCGACGAACCAGTTGGTGCCGACCGTGGGTGCGCCCATCTCGGGGTTGCCCATGGGCTCGCCGTCGTGGTCGACCATCTGGGCGTAGCCCTCGATGCTCCCCTCGGCGGCCTGCACGCCGTCGACACCCTTGATGGTGTCGACGAGCGAGGCGTCGAGGCGGGCCCGCTGCTCGCCCATCTGGTCGCTGGTCGTGGTGACGTCGCTGCGGACGTGCACGTCGGTGCCCTCGTTGAGCTCGGCGAGGAGCCCGTCGAAGGTCTTGCCGATGGTGTCGGTGAGCAC
>DASYLG010000121.1:0-2419 GCA_036009685.1 Iamia sp.
TCGAGGTCGAGGACCCGTCGACCGAGGAGGTCATCGCCACCGTCGCCGACGCCACCCCCGACGACGGCCAGGACGCCCTCGCCGCCGCCGTGGCCGTGCAGGCGGAGTGGGCCGCCACCGGGCCGCGGGAGCGGGGCGAGATCCTGCGCAAGGCGTGGGAGCTCATCAGCGCCCAGCCCGACGACCTCGCCCTCCTGATGACGCTCGAGAACGGCAAGGCCCTCAAGGATGCCAAGGCCGAGGTGGCCTACGGGGCCGAGTTCTTCCGCTGGTTCAGCGAGGAGGCGGTGCGCATCTCGGGCCGCTGGTCGGTGGCGCCCGCCGGCGACACCCGGCTGCTCACCATGCGCCAGCCCGTCGGGCCCTGCCTGTTCATCACACCGTGGAACTTCCCGCTGGCCATGGGCACCCGGAAGATCGGCCCGGCCATCGCCGCCGGCTGCACGATGGTGGTGAAGCCGGCCCGCTCGACCCCGCTCACCATGTTGCGCCTGGCCGAGATCCTCACCGAGGCGGGCCTGCCCGACGGCGTGCTCAACGTGATCACCACGTCGTCCACCGGCAAGGTGATCGAGCCCCTGATCCGCGACAGCCGGCTCCGCAAGCTCAGCTTCACCGGGTCGACCGAGGTCGGCCAGCAGCTCGTCGAGCAGTCGGCCGAGCAGCTGCTGCGGCTCTCGATGGAGCTCGGTGGCAACGCCCCGTTCGTGGTGTTCGGCGACGCCGACGTCGAGGCCGCGGTCGACGGGGCCATGATCGCCAAGATGCGCAACGGTGGCGAGGCCTGCACCGCCGCCAACCGCTTCCTGGTCCACGAGTCGATCGCCGAGGACTTCACCGCCGCCCTGGCCGACCGGATGGGCGCCCTGAAGGTCGGGCGGGGGAGTGGAGAGGGCGTCGACGTGGGCCCGCTGGTCGACCAGCCCACCCTGGACAAGGTCACCGAGCTGGTCGACGACGCCAGCCGGCGGGGCGCGGACGTCCGCACCGGCGGCGCCCGCCTGGGCGATCGGGGCTACTTCTTCGCCCCGACCGTGCTGGCCGAGGTGCCGGTCGACGCCCGGATCCTGCAGGAGGAGGTGTTCGGCCCGGTCGCCCCCGTCACTACCTTCGCCACCGAGGACGAGGCCGTCGCGGCCGCCAACGACACGCCGTTCGGCCTGGTCGCCTACCTGTACACCAACGACCTGACCCGGGCCGTGAAGGTCTGCGAGCGGCTGGAGACGGGGATGATCGGCCTCAACCAGGGGATCGTCTCCAACCCGGCGGCTCCCTTCGGGGGCGTGAAGCACTCCGGGTTCGGGCGCGAGGGCGGCCCCGAGGGCATCGACGAGTACCTCGAGACCAAGTACATCGGCATCAAGCTCTGAGGCGCGGCGACGGGATGGAGGTGCGCGGGCTCCTCGACCTCTGGGCCGGGCTCACCCGGCGCGACGCCCCTCGCGAGGCACGCCCGCTGCCGACGCGGCCGCTGCTCGACACGCTCGGGTTGGGGCTGGAGCAGACGATGACGCACCTCCAGGGTGAGCGGCCCGACTGGGACGCGTTCGTCGACTGGATCGTGGCCACCGCGGGGGAGCCCGACCCCGACCGGCTGGAGCGCTGGCACGCCTGGTGCGAGGGGCGGCCGGTCCCGCCGGTCGAGGCCGGGCGGCAGGCCGAGATCCTCGCCGCCGACCCGGTGCTCGGGGCCGACGATCTGGCGACGTGGGACCGCGACGGCGTGGTCGTGCTGGAGGGTGCGATCACCCGCGCCGAGGCGGCGGCCATCGCCGACCACCTCTGGACGACGATCGCCGCCGACCGCGACGATCCGTCCACCTGGGCCCACGCCGGCGGCAACGGGATCATGGTCCAGCACTTCCAGCACCCGTCGATGGAGGGGCCCCGTCGGTCGGCCCGCCTGGCCCGGGCGTTCGCCCAGCTGTACGGCCACGCCGACCTGGTCACCTCGGTCGACCGGCTGAGCTTCAACCCGCCGGTGGGCGACGGCTACACGTTCCCCGGCCCCCACCTGCACTGGGACGAGAGCCTGGCCCCGCCGATCCCCTTCGAGGTCGGAGGGATCCTCTACCTGACCGACACCGCCGCCGACCAGGGCGCGCTCCAGGTGGTGCCCGGGTTCCACCACCGGCTGGCCGACGGCTGGCTGGAGGGCCTGGCCGGCACCGATCCGCGGTCGGTCGACCTGTCGGGCGAGGCGGTCACCGTGCCGGCGGCGGCCGGCGACCTGGTGATCTGGCGGCAGGAGATCCCCCACGGCGCCAGCCCCAACCACACCGACCGGCCCCGTCTGGCCCAGTACGTCACCCAGTACCCCATGCGCCGGCCCGACGACCGAGGGTGGCTCTAGCCGCGGTCGGTCCCGCAGGCCATCGTTACGCTGCGTCCGTGGTGGAGGGGGAGACGGCGCGCTGGG
>DASYLG010000122.1:0-6711 GCA_036009685.1 Iamia sp.
TCGGGGTCGTCCACGACCAGCGACGCGACGGGGTAGCCCGCGGAGGCGAGGACCTCGACCACGTCGGTCAGGTAGTACTCGCCCTGGTCGTTGGCGGGTTCGATCCGCCGGAGGGCGGGGGCCAGCACGCTGCGGCGGAAGCAGTAGATCGACGTGTTGATCTCGCTGATCAGCCGCTGCTCCTCGTCGGCGTCGCGGTGCTCGACGATGCGGGCGACCCGGCCATCGCGCCCCCGCTCGACCCGGCCGTACCCGGTGGGGTCGGCGAGGTGGGCGGTGAGGACGGTGCAGGCGGCACCCGACTGGCGGTGGTGGTCGACCAGCTCGCGGATGGTCGAGGCCCGCAGCAGAGGGGTGTCGCCGGGGAGGACGAGGACGTCGGGGCCCTCGTCGTCGTCGGCGTCGTCGTCGGGGAAGGCGGTGAGCCCCACGGCGACGGCGTCGCCGGTGCCCTGCTGGCGGTGCTGCTCGACGAAGTCGAGGACCAGGTCGGGCTCCTCGGCCTGGAGCTTCTTGGTGACCCGCTCGGCGCCATGGCCGACCACCACGACGACGCGGTCGACCTCGCAGTCGCCCAGCGAACCGAGCACGTAGCGGACCATCGCCTTGCCGCACAGCAGGTGCAGGGGCTTGGGCCGCTCGGAGCGCATCCGCGTGCCCTCTCCGGCGGCGAGGACGACGGCTGACAGCGCTCGCTCGGCCATGTCCCGGAGTCTCGCGCGCCCGGCCCCCCACCCTGACACCATCGACCCACCACCAGGTCAGAGAGCTCCGGGGGCAGGATTCGAACCTGCGACGGCCGGATTCAAAGTCCGGTGTTCTACCAGCTGAACTACCCCGGAAGGCCGGCTCACACTAGGCGTCTCGCCCTGCGGGCCACGGCGAGGTTGGTGGAGGGGCGGCAGCCGCCGCTAGGTTTGTTCCCCTCCCCTGGGCCCGAGCGGCCGTCGCCGAGGAACGAGGCGACAACGAGCGGGAGAGACGGCTTCACTGCCCTCCGAGGCCCTGCCGAGGAGAGTGGCACCGCGACCAGGTCGACCAGAAGGCAGACGATATGGGTTCACTGATCAAGAAGCGCCGCAAGCGCATGCGCAAGAAGAAGCACAAGAAGATGCTGAAGCGCACCCGCTTCCAGCGTCGCGCCGCCGGCAAGTAGCCATCTCCACCAGCTGTCGCTGACGACCGCCTGCCCCCGTCACGGGAGCGGCGGTCGTCGTCGCGTCCACGCTCGGCCGCTCAGAAGAGCGTCGTCGGAGGGACGGCCATGGGCTGTGGCAGCGGGTCGACGACGACGGAGGCGGCGGCGCGCACCTCGTCGTGGAACCGGCGAGCCAGGCCGAGGGCCTCGTCGTTGTCGGGCGTGTGGATGAAGACCGTCGGGCTCCTCCCCTCGTCCAGCCACCCGGCCACCACCGGCACCCACGGCTGCCAGCCGGCGACCGTGGCGTCGACGTCGTCGCGACCGAGGTAGCGCACGACCGGGCGCTCGCCGAGGGCCACGACCCGGCGCGGCAGCCGTGGCTTCTTCGCCCACCCGTCGCGCTCGGCGTCGCTGCCCGGGGGGTCGGCGAAGAGCGTGGTGGTGTCGAAGGTCGCCCACTCGGCGCCGCGATCGCGGAGCAGGCGCTCCAGCGTGCGCCCGGCCGGGCTGCTGTCGAAGAAGGCCGGGTGACGGACCTCGACCACCCAGCGGGGCCCGTCGGGCACCCGGGCCAGGAAGGTCGCCAGGGCACCGAGGTCGCCGGGGCCGAAGCTCGCCGGGAGCTGGACGAACAGCTGCTCGCACCGGTCTCCCAGAGGGGCCAGCAGCTCGACGACGCCGGCCACCGCCGGCTCGGCGTCGCGGAGGCGGCCTCGGTGGGTGATGTCCTGCGGGAGCTTGAACAGGAAGCGGAAGCCGGGCGGCGTCTCGGCCGCCCAGGCGGCCACCGTGGCCGGCGCCGGCAGGCCGTAGGCGGTGGTGTTGCCCTCTACGGCGGTGCACCAGGAGGCGTAGGCCCCGAGCTGCTCGTCGCGGCGCAGGTCGGCCGGGAGGGCACGACCGCGCCAGGCCGCATGGGCCCAGAGCGCGCACCCGACGCGGAGGATCGCCATGGCCCGATGGTGCCAGCCCGGCACGCTCGGTGGTGGCACCGCCTTTAGGTGAGGTTTCGAGGGGTGACCGGCGGGCAGCGGGCCGTCACGCAATCGTCACACCAGAGAGGTCGCATCCATGCCGCAGACACTGACCGGGATCTTGATCGTGGTCCTCCTCGTCGTCTTGATCATCTACTTCGTCCGCCGGGCGTAGTCGGATCCGGGGGCCGCCGGCGGGGATGATGAGCCGATGGCCCGTCTCCTCGTCGTGCACCACACCCCGTCGCCCCACCTCCACACCTTGCTGGAGGCGGTGCGCGACGGGGCCGGTGCCCCCGAGGTCGAGGGGGTCGAGGTGGTGGTCCGAGCGGCGTTGGCCGCCACCGCCACCGACGTGCTCGAGGCCGACGGCTACGTCGTCGGCGGACCGGCCAACCTCGGGTACCTGGCCGGCGCCCTGAAGCACTTCTTCGACGTCGTCTACTACCCCTGCCTGGAGGACACCGTCGGGCGCCCGTTCGGCGCCTACCTCCACGGCAACGATGACGTCGTCGGCGCCCGCCGGGCGCTGGACACCATCACCGGCGGCCTCCGGTGGAACCGGGTGGCCGAGGTGGTCGAGGTCCGTGGCGCACCGACCACCGCCGACCGCGACGCCTGCTGGGAGCTGGGCGCGGTCGTGGCGGCGACGATCAGCCCGGCCTGACCGGCCTGACCGCCCTCGTCCGGTCGAGGCGGTCCTGGGCGCGGAGGGCGGTCGAGACCACCGGCAGCCACGCCCGTCGCACCGGTGGGACGCGAGGGTGGGTCAGCTCGGCGAAGGGGGGCAGCTCCTCGCCGTCGATGGCGGCGGCCATCCGGTGCCCGAGCCAGGTGTTGAGGGCCACGCCGGAGCCGTTGCAGCCGGCCGCGTACCAGGCCCCGTCGATCCGGCCGCAGTGGGGCAGGCGGTCGCGGGTGATGGCCACGTCGCCGCCCCAGGCCCGCTCGATGCGGGCGTCGGCCAGCTGCGGATGGACGTGCACCATGCGCTGGCGGAGCATGTCCCGGGCCTGGGGGACGGTGGTGCCGCGGAGGCTGCGGCGCCCGCCGAACACCATGCGGCCGTCGGCGTCGAGGCGCCAGTACGAGAGCAGGTTGCGGGTGTCGTAGGCCATCCGGCCGGTGGGCAGGACGGCCGCCTGCTGCTCGGGGGCGAGGGGCTCGGTGGCGACGATGTAGGACCCCATCGGCAGGATCCGGCTGCGCAGGTCGGGGGCGGCGCCGTCGGCGTGGCCGTTGACGGCGAGGAGCACGGCTCCGGCCCGGACCGACCCCGTCGCCGTGTCGACGCCGTCGGGACGGACGGCGGTGACGCGGCGGTGCGGGTGGAGCGTCGCCCCCGCGGCCCGGGCCCGGGCGACGAGGCCGGCGTGGAACCGGGCCGGGTGGAGGCCGCCGCTGCGCTCGACGACGAGGCCGGCGGGGTAGGCGGTCGAGCCGATCTCGGCGGCCAGCTCGTCGCCGACGACGTAGCGGGCCTCGTGGCCGACGTCGGTCAGCTCGCCGGCGGCCCGCTCCAGGGCGGCGGCGCTGACGGCCCCGGACGCCAGCTCGAGCCGGCCGCTCCTCGTGTAGTCGCAGGCGATGGCGTCGGGCCCGGTGACCAGGCCCTCGACGAAGGCGAAGGCCTCGTCGACGGCGGCGAACATCCGCCGCCCGAGCTCGCCATGGGTCTCCTCGAGGCCGGTCGGTCCGGCCTTGAGCTCGGGCAGCACCATGCCGCCGTTGCGGGTGCTGGCCCCGATGCCGAGCGGGCCCCGGTCGAGCACGGCCACCGACCGGCCCCGGCGGGCCAGCTCGGCCGCCGCCGCCAGCCCGCAGTACCCGGCGCCGACCACCACGACGTCGACCTGGGCCGGTGGGGCGCCGTCGCCGTCGTCGGTCGCCAGCGGCGCGGCGTCGTGCCAGAGGACGCTCTCCCGGTACCCCGACCCCAGCGGTGCGCTCATCGGGCGGGACGCTAGGCGCCCCCCACCCCGTTCTCGGCACGAAAGGGCCGGGATATCCGGCTCTTCCGTGCCGAGAACGGGGACAGGGCTACCGTCGCCGGCCATGGCCGCATCGACCGTCGGGTTCACCTACGCCAGCCTCATGGGTCTCGGCCCGCAGTACGCCGTCGAGACCGCGGGGCGGGCCGCCGAGCTGGGGTACCGGTCGTTCTGGACGGCCGAGACCACCGGGCCCGAGGCCTTCTCGCTCCTGGCCGCGGCGGGCGCGGCCGCCCCGGGGGTCGACCTCGGCACCGGCGTCCTCGCCCTCCAGCTGCGGACGCCCCCGCTGGCCGCCATGTCGGCCGCCACTCTCGCCGCCCTCGATCCCTCGCGGGACGTCCTCCTGGGCGTGGGCATCTCGTCCCCCGTCGTCACGGCGCGCTGGCACGGCGCCCCGTACGGCGACCGGCCGCTGGGCCAGGTGCGGGAGTACGTCGCCCTGGTGCAAGAGTGCCTGACGGGCGAGAAGGTCACCTTCGCCGGCGACCACTACGCCGTGAAGGGCTTCCGCCTCGGCGTGCGCTTCGGCGAGGGGGCGCGCCGACCGAAGGTCGTGCTCGGTGCCCTCGGACCGAAGATGCTGGCGCTGGCCGGCGAGGTCGCCGACGGGGTGCTGCTCAACTACCTGCCGGCGTCGCACGTGGCCTGGTCGGTCCAGCAGGTGCGCGCCGGTGAGGCGGCCGCCGGGCGCGAGCCGGGGTCGTGCACCGTCCACGCCTACGTCCACGCCGGCGTGGCCGACCGCGACGGGGCACTGGCCAACGGCCGCAAGGATCTCTTCTCCTACGCCGTGGTCGACTCCTATGCCGAGAGCTTCACCAAGGCCGGCTTCGGCGACGCCGTGACCGAGGTGCGCGAGCGCCACGCCGCCGGCGACCGGGAGGGCGCGCTGGCCGCGGTGAGCGAGGAGATGGTCGACGCCATCGACGTCGTCGGCGGCGCCGACCTGGTGCGCGACACGGTGCGGGCCTACGCCGACGCCGGGGTCGATCAACCCGTCCTCATGCCCCTCCCGTGGGGGCCCGACCGCAAGCAGGTCGTCGACGACACGATGCGGGCCTTCGTCGAGGCCTAACCGCAGGTGGTCACGGCCGGCTCGCTGGCGAAGCGGGACGCCACCCAGGTGGCGATGTCGTCCTCGGCCAGCCCGGTCACGGTGTCGTGGTCGCCGGCGGGGACGGCGAGGAGGTCGACCACCTGGCCGATGCCGCACTCGCGCTCGATCAGGGCGTCGGTGCGGGCCGGGACGACGAGGATGTCCTGACCGCCCTGCACGACCAGCAGCGGGGCATCCGACACGACCTGGCCGGGGTCGTTCGCCTCGAGCCACGCCTCGCCCACCGGCGACGTCCGGGGGTCGGTGGTGAAGTAGTCGGGCGAGCCGGCGATGCCGACCAGGGCGCCGCCGATGATGTCGGCCACGCAGCCCTCCTCGATCACCGACGCCGCCTCGGCCGCGGCCGGGCTCAGGTAGTCGTGGATGTCGACCGTCGGGTCCTCGGCGGCTACGCCGACCAGCACCATCGTGGTGATGATCTTGATCTGGATCTCGTCGCCGTAGGTCGACCCCAGCTCGGATCCGGGGGCGATGGCGACGGTCCCCACCAACGTGGCATCGGGGAGCCGCTCGGCGGCCTGCTCGCCGGTGACGAGGGCGGCGTGCCCGCCCTGGGACACACCCGTCACCACCCACTCGTCGCCGGCGTGGACGTCGGGGAGCGAGCGCGCCGCGGCGACGCCGTCGATCACGGCGTGGCCCTCGGCCGCGGCCGACAGGTAGGGGTGGATCTCGCCCTCGGGGCCCAGGCCGATGTAGTCGGTCGCCACCCGCACGCCCTCGACACCGAAGGCGGGGGGCGGCGCGGGCGCCCGGCTCGGGGCGCAGGGGGCGGCGAGACCCGACGTGCCGTGGGCCCAGGCGAGGACCGGCCAGCCGCCCTCGGGCGCCTCGCCCGTCGGGAAGTAGATCAGCCCGGTGACGGCGCGAACGTCGTCCTCGGCGTCGGTCGAGAGGTACATGACCCGCAGGCCGGCCTCGCCGGCGGGCGCCTCCACGGGCATCGTCCGGAGCACGGCACCCGGCGCGCCGGGCGGGAGCGGGTCGGGGACGCGGTAGAAGTCCTCGACCGACCCGTCGAACCGCTCGACGTCCGGTGCCTCGGTCGTGTCGGTGGTCGCGGTGGTCGCGGTCGACTCGGTGGTCTCGGGGGCGGCGTCGTCGTCGTCGGCGTCCCCCGTGCACCCGGCCAGGACGAGGGCGACGACGAGCACCGGGATCCTCCAGGTCACGCCCGGACCCTACCCCGCCCCCTCGCCCTCATCAAACGGTCGTTAACGCACCGAGACACCAGGCCCGCACGAGGGGAGCCCCGGCCTCGGCGTCGTGGAGCCCGTGGGCCACCTGGCCGACGAGCGGCACGACACCGCTGACGACGGCGCGCACCGCGCCCTCCGGCAGGTCCGGCCGCAGGGCACCCACGACGGCCGCCCAGGTCGCCAGCCCGTCGTCGCGCCGGCGGGCGAGACGACGGGCATCGGGGGCGTCGACGGCGGCGGCCTCCCGGCTCGTCACCACGACCAGGTCGTCGTCGTCGACGGCGAC
>DASYLG010000123.1:0-5119 GCA_036009685.1 Iamia sp.
GTTCGGGTTCGAGGTCGACGGCGTGGTCGTCAAGGTCGACGACATGGCCCAGCGGCAGGCGCTCGGCTCGACGGCCAAGGCGCCCCGGTGGGCCATCGCCTACAAGATGCCGCCGATCGAGCAGCAGACCCGGCTGATCTCGATCGAGGTCAACGTGGGCCGCACCGGCAAGGCCACGCCGTTCGCCGTGCTCGAGCCCGTCGCCGTCGCCGGCGTGACCATCACCCGGGCGACCCTCCACAACGAGGTCCAGGTCCAGGCCAAGGACGTGCGCGCCGGCGACATGGTGATCGTGCGGCGGGCGGGCGACGTCATCCCCGAGGTCGTCGGCAGCGTGGCGGGCGAGCGCCAGCGGGGCGCGCAGCCCTGGTCGATGCCGGCCACCTGCCCGGCCTGCGGCCAGCCGCTGGTCCGGCCCGAGGGCGAGGGCCACCACTTCTGCGAGAACGTCGACTGCCCCAACCGCATCAAGGAGTCGCTGATCCACCTCGCCTCGCGGGGCGCCCTCGACATCGAGGGGCTGGGCGAGAAGACGGTCACCCAGTTCCGCGAGCTGGGCTGGCTGCCGGACCTGGCCGCCGTGTTCCAGCTGGACGACAGGCGCGACGACATCCTCGCCCTGAAGGGCTGGAAGGAGACCAGCGTCGACAACCTGCTGGCCGGCATCGCCGGCGGGGCCCGGCGCCCGCTCGAGCGGCTGCTCGTCGCCCTCAACATCCGCCACGTCGGACCCACGGTGGCCAAGGACCTGGCCCGGCACCTGCGCACCCTCGCCGGCGTCCAGGCCGCCACCGCGGCCGAGATCGAGGCGATCGACGGCATCGGGCCCAAGATCGCGGTGGCGGTCGAGGCCTGGTTCGCCACCCCCCGCAACGCCGACCTGGCCGCCAAGCTGACCGAGCTCGGGGTCCGCACCGACACCGACCTGCCCGAGCCGGCCGTGGTCGAGGCCCTGCCGCTGGCGGGTCGGACCCTCGTCATCACCGGCACCCTCACCGAGCTCACCCGCGAGGAGGCCAAGACCCGGCTGGAGGAGATGGGGGCCAAGGTCAGCGGCAGCATCTCGGCCAAGACGGCGGCGCTGATCGCGGGGACCGAGGCCGGCACCAAGCTCGACAAGGCCCGGGACAAGGGCGTGCCCGTCCTCGACGAGGCCGCCCTGGGCCGGCTGCTCGACGGTGCCGACCTCGACGAGCTGGTGGCCGAGGTCGCCGGCGCCTCCGAGGACTAGCGGACGAGCTTCGCCGCGGCCCGGAAGAAGGCGGTCGACGGCGGGAGCCAGAGCAGCACGACCACGGCCGCGGCGAGGGCCGTCCGCAGCGCCAGGTAGGCGACGCCGAGGGCGGACTCGGCGGTGCCCAGGTCGACGAGGTTCATCAGGAGGAAGATCCCGGCCAGGGCGGTGGCCCACGGGCGGGCCCAGCTCCGGCCGCGGTCGCAGGCGACGGCGTGCCCGATCCAGATGCCAGCGACGACCAGGCCGCCGACGAACCCGACGACCCGCACGATGGTGAGGAAGCCGTCGAGGTTGCCCGGGCTGATCCCGGCGTCGTCCAACCGCTGCTCGAGGTCGTCGCGGTCCCAGGCCAGGAGCTTCACCACCGCATCGACGGCGGCCAGCACGGCCCCCAGGACCATCAGGACCACGGCGGCGCGCACCGGGGCCGGATGGTCCGCCGGCCGGCGCTCGGGCGTGGCCTCGCGCACCTCGACCGGAGCGAGGTTCGGACCGGTCGGGAGGCTCACGGCCGGCGACGGTAGCCGTGGCCCGGGCCCGGGCCCGGGCTCAGAAGACCCGGACGACGTAGCTGGTGGACGTGGCCGTCTCGGGCCCGTCGACGATCCGCCAGTAGCGGATGGTGATCTCGACCGACCCGGTGGCGTACTCGCTGACCGGCTTGCCCGGTGCCGGCTGGTACTTCACGACGTTCTTGTTGTTGGGCCGGGGCCCGAGGTCGCGCTGCTCGGAGGTGAGCTGCTGGTACTCGGGGCTCTCGGGGTCGACGGCCCCGACCATCTGCTCCTCGGGGATGGCGACGCCGTCGATGGTGATGCGGCCGTCGTAGCCGTCCTTCAGCACCACGCCCACCTCGGACTGGCGCAGGACGCGGCCGCCGGGGGAGGGCTGGTAGCTCTGGATCACGTCGTCGGCGGTGGCGACGGGGTCGGTGTCGGCCCCGGAGCGCCCGGCGATGTACAGGCACAGCACCGCCAGGGCCAGCACGGCCACGATCCCCACCCGGCGGAGCGAGAACAGGGGCTGGGGGAGCGGGTCGCGGATGGTCGCCGGGTCGAACGGCGCGTCCGGCTCCTGGGTGGCCAGGGTCCCGTCCTCGTGGTCGTCGACCATCCGCCCATGCTGCCAGCAGCCGGCGGGAAGGCGGACATCGGAGACCCTCACGGGAGCGGCGCCGTCGACCCCGTACTCTCTCGGGGGTGCCACCGTCCCGCATGACCGAGCAGGTCGGTCGGGTCCTCGGCGGGCGCTACCGCCTGCTGGCCCCGATCGGCCGGGGCGCGTCGGCGCAGGTCTTCGTGGCCGACGACGTCCGCCTCGTGCGCCAGGTGGCGGTGAAGGTGCTCCACGAGGCGCTGGCCGACGACCAGGTCTTCCTGCGCCGGTTCCGGGCCGAGGCCCAGGCCGCGGCGGCCCTCAACCACCCCCACGTCATGGCCGTCTACGACTGGGGCAACGACGACGACGTCCCCTGGATCGTCATGGAGTACCTCGGCGGGGGCAGCCTCCGGGGCCTGCTCGACCGGGGCCACCGGCTGACGCCGTCGCAGGCGCTGGTGGTCGGTCTGCAGGCCGCCCGCGGGCTCGACTACGCCCACCGGCGGGGCTTCGTCCACCGCGACATCAAGCCCGCCAACCTCCTGTTCGGCGACGAGGGGCGGCTCCGCATCGCCGACTTCGGCCTGGCCCGGGCGCTGGCCGAGGCGGCCTGGACCGAGCCCGTCGGTGCCGTGGTGGGCACGGCCCGCTACGCCTCGCCCGAGCAGGCCCAGGGCCTGTCGCTCACCGGGCGGGCCGATGTGTACTCGCTGGCCCTGGTGGTGGTCGAGGCCGTCACCGGCGAGGTCCCCTTCGCCGCCGACACCACCCTCGGGACGCTCATGGCGCGGGTCGGCAAGGACATCGTCGTCCCGCCGGGGCTGGGCCCCCTGGCCGAGGGGCTGGCCGACGCCGGCACCGCCGACCCCGAGGACCGCATCGACGCCCGCGCCTTGGCCGCCGTCCTCGCCGGCGTGGCCACCGCCCTGCCCCGCCCGGCCGCCCTGCCGCTGGCCGGCGCGCTGGACGTCGACCTGTCCGACGACCGTGATCCCACCACGCTGGCGGGGACGGCCGCGGCCCCGGCCGACGACCTGGAGGTGCCGGACTTCGTCCTGGCCGGCAACGGGTCGGGGCCCCACGAGGAGCTCGACGAGGTCGCGCAGTGGGACGAGTGGGACGAACCCGATCTGGTCGAGGCGGCCGAGGTGCTGGGGTCGTTCGCAGCCGAGGGCATCGAGGAGGAGCTCGCCGACGCCGACGCCGAGGACCCCGACCGGTTCATGGCCTGGGCCCCCGAGCCCGCCGACGACGAGACCCGCGTCGGCGGGATGGGGTGGATCGGAGACGGTGCCGACCCCGAGGCCGACGACGACGCCCCGTTCGACGGGGCCGACGAGGACTGGTCGGCCGACGACGACTGGGATCCCCGCTCGCCCACCGGTCGTCGCCGCCGGCGCTGGCCCCGCGTCGTCTTCGTGGTCGTGCTGGTCGCCGCCCTCGGGGCCGCCATCGGGATGCTGATCGCCGATCTCACCGAGCCGCCGCCCACCTCGGCCGTGCCCGCCGTCCGCGGCCTCACCGAGAACGCCGCCGTCGACTCGCTGCGGGCCCAGGGCTGGGAGGTCGACGTCCGCCGGATCCAGGAGGACGGCACCGAGGCCGGCCAGGTCCTGCGCACCCGGCCGGGCCAGGGCACCCGGCTGGCCGAGGACGACCCCATCACCCTGTTCGTGTCCGAGGGCCCCACCGAGGTCGACCTGCCCGAGATCACCCGGGGCCTGACCCGGCAGGAGGCGTCCGACCTGCTCGAGTTCTCGGCCCTCGTCCCCACGTTCACCGAGCGGTTCGACGAGGAGGTCGAGGCCGACCACGTGATCGAGGTCGCGGGCGACCCGCCCGCCCGGATCGCCAAGGGCACCGAGGTCGAGGTCGTCGTCTCGCAGGGCCCCGAGCCCCGCACCCTGCCCGACGACCTGCCCGGCCGGTCGCAGGACGATGCGGTGGCCGCCCTCGACGAGCTGGGGCTGGTCGCCGATGTGCAGGAGGAGTTCAGCGACGACGTCGAGGCCGGCATCGTGATCGGCACCGACCCCGGTGCCGGCGCCGAGGCCGAGCGGGACAGCACCGTGATCGTGGTGGTGTCGCGCGGCCCCGACCTGGTCACCGTCCCCGACGTGAGCTCGGTCGGGACCCTGGCCGAGGCCGTGGCCCTGCTCGAGGCCGAGGGGCTCGTCGCCGGCGATGTCCAGGGCCCCGCCGCCGGTGCGCCGGCCAGCACCTCGCCCGGCGCCGGCGAGCAGGTCCACCGGGGCTCCGAGGTCGACATCACCCTCCGCCGGCGCGACAGCGCCGGCCCCGGCAACGACGGCTGATCCACCCACCGCCGACCCCTGGTGTGACCGGTTGCACCCGGATCGCCCGGAACTATTGACCCGCGGGTCAAGTACCGTTCGAGACGATGGACACGGGTGTGCGGGGCGACGACGAGCCGGCGCTGCGTGCCGATCGGTCGCCCCGGGTCATCCTCACCGTGCTCCTGCTGGGGCTGTTCTCGGTGAACGTGACGGTCACGATCCTGGCCGTCTCCATCCCCCGGATCGCCGGCGACCTCGACGCCTCCCAGAGCACCCTGACCTGGGTCGTCAGCGGGCCGATCCTCGCCTTCGGCATCATCGGCCCTGCCGTCGGCAAGCTGGGCGACCTCTGGGGCCAGCGGCGGGTCTTCCTGCTCGGGCTGGCCGGGGCCAGCCTCAGCGCGGCGGCCAGCGCCATGGCCTGGAGCGCCGGCTCGCTGATCGCCTTCCGGGTCCTCGCCGCCGCTCAGGGCGCGGCCACCGGCCC
>DASYLG010000124.1:0-3857 GCA_036009685.1 Iamia sp.
CCGGATCGTCGTCGCGGCCGTCATGTCGCGCCGGAACACGTCGGCGAAGGTGTTGGTGTCGCCGCTCACGAGGTTGGTGCCCCCGCTGGTGAAGGCGACGTAGCGGCCGTCGAGCGAGACGTCGCACACCTCGTCGCGGAACACGCCGCTCCCCCCGCCGACCGCGAAGGACGGGAATCCGCCGGTCGACTGGCTGACGAGACGCGTGGTCCCGAGGCTGCGGTCCCGCAGGAAGATCTGGCCGGTGCCCCCCGCGGAGATGTTGGTGCCGTCGGACCAGAAGGCCACGAAGCGCAGGTCGGAGCTCGCCCCGCACATGGCGCTCTCCCCGCTGATCTCGTCCCCCGCGTCGGTCAGGCTCACCCGGGTGGTCGTGCCGGCGGTGCGATCCCGGACGTAGACGTCGAGCTCGTGGTTGCCGTCGGCGGGGTCGTAGGGGGCGGCCCCGCTGAAGGCGACGAAGCGCCCGGTGCTGTCGACGGCGGTCAGGGCGCTGCCGACGTGGCCGTCGAGCTCGGCGCCGGCCGAGGTGACGCTGACCCGACCGGTGGAGGCCGAGCTCGTCGCCGCCCCCGCGGCGCTCCCCGTGGCGGCGACGAGCCCGCCGCCGAGGGTCAGCGCGAGGAGCGCGGCGCACGCGCCGCGTCGTCGGGGGTGGATCCGGGGGCGCGGCCCCGGACGGTCATGATCGCCCATCGTGTGCATGGGCTCCACTGTCCGCCGGATGGCACCGCAGGGGGCGCGGCATGTCGGACGTCTCTGCTCGTCCGGCCGTGGTTTCCTCGGCCGGATCGCCTTCTGACGCATGATCCCTCGGAGCGTCTTCGTTCTTCCTGCGTGAAGAGGGCCTCCCACCGTGCTCCCGTCCCGGCGCCCAGAGACGCGCCTACGGTGGCCGGCCATGGGGGAGACACCACACGTCCACCGTCCGTTCACCGCCGTGGTGGCGGTCCTGCTCCTGCTGCTGGCCGGGGCGGCCTGCTCCGACGACGGCGGGGGTGACGACGACGATGCGGCGACGACGTCGACGGAGCCGTCGTCGGAGTCCGGGTCGCCCGAGGCGAGCGGCGGTGGCGCCTTCGAGCTCCTGACCTACAACGTGGCCGGGCTGCCCCAAGAGGTCTCGGAGGAGACGCCGGAGGTCAACCTCCCGCTGATCAGCCCGCGGCTCGAGCCCTACGACATCGTGCTCACCCAGGAGGACTTCGACTGGTGGAAGCCCGGCGGGCTGGTGGAGGCCAACGGCCTCGACTTCATGAACTACCACGACCGTCTCCTGGCCGACACGACCCACGAGTTCGCCACGCCACGGCACCCCGGTCCCGAGGCCGCCGGCATCGACCCCGCCGATCGGCCCACCATGGAGATCGGTGACGGCATCGGCATCCTCTCCCGCCTCCCGCTCGACGGGTTCGAGGTCCAGGCGTGGGAGGGCTGCTTCGGCAGCCTCGACACCAGCGACGGCGGCGCCGCGGACTGCGCGGCCATCAAGGGGTTCCGGGTGGCGACGATGGACCTCGACGGCGAAGCGGTCGACGTCTACTCGCTCCACGGCGAGGCCGGGGGCACCGACGAGGACCAGGCCCTCCAGGCCGACGACTTCGCCCAGCTGGCGGCGTTCATCGCCGAGCACAGCGAGGGGCGGGCCGTCATCGTGGGTGGCGACACCAACCTGCACACCGACACGGTCCACGAGGACAGCGGTGACGGCGCCGACATCGAGATCTGGGACGACTTCGTGGCCGAGGTCGGGCTCACCGATGCCTGCACCGAGACCGGCTGCACCGAGACCGGGCGCATCGACAAGGTCGCGTACCGCAGCAGCGACGCCGTCACGCTGGCCGCCACCGCGTGGGAGATCCCCGAGGGCTTCGTCGACGACGCCGGCGAGGACCTCAGTGACCACGAGCCCGTGGCCGTCAGCTTCGCCTGGGAGCCGGCCTAGGGCGTCGAGGGATCCTCGCCCGGGACCCAACCGAACGGCCCCGTCGTGACTCGGGGGGGCGTGGAGGAGGACTTCGAGGTCTGGTACCTGCGGGAGCACGGGCGGGTGGTCTCCACCGTCGCCGCCGTGACCGGCCGGCCGACGATCGCGGGGGAGTGCGCCGACGAGGCCTTCACCCGGGCCTGCGAGCGCTGGACCCGGGTGCGGGGCATGGCCTCGCCCGGCGGCTGGGTCACGACCGTGGCTCTCAACGAGGCCCGCCGCCGGCTGCGCCGCTCGGGCCACGAGCGCCGGTTGCTGGTGTGGGTGGCCAGCACGGCGCCGGTCGAGGCCCCGCCGCCCGCCTGGTCACCCGAGGTCTGGGAGGCGCTGGCCGCCCTGCCACCGCGAGAGCGGGAGGCCGTCGTCCTCCGCTACGTCGCCGACCTGCCCGTCGGCCAGATCGCCACCGTCATGGGGGTGGCCCCGGGGACGGCCGCCTCCACCCTCCACTCCGCCCGGGCCCGTCTGGCCCGCGCCCTGGCCCCCGATGATGTCGAGGAGAGCGCTGATGCCTGCCGTTGAGGACGTCCTGGCCGACCTGGCCACCCACCCCCCGGCCGAGCCGACACCGGTGACCGCCATCCGGGGCCGGGCCCACCGCCGGGCCCGGCGCCGCCGGGTGCTGGTCACCGCCGCCGCCGTCCTGGTGATGGTCGCGGCCGGGGTGGCCCTGGGCGCCGCCGTCACCGACGACCCCGGCGACGAGGTCGTCGCCGACGGGGGCACGACCGCCCCCTCGTCGGCGTCGAGCACGACGGCCACCACCGCCCCCCCGGGGACCACCACCGAGGTCCCCGTCGCCACCTCGCTGCCGACGATGACGCTCGACCCGGCCACGGGACACGAGGACGGCACGGTCGTCACCATGGTCCTGGACGAGCCGGCGACGGGCCCGGCGATCGTGGCCCAGTGCGCGGCCGAGGCCGAGGCTCTCGGCGACGGGTCCACCGACGTCACGCCCTGGTGCACGGGCCTCACCGAGATGCCGGCCGAGGCCCTCACGCCGTTCACGCTGTCCCGCACCATCGAGACGCCCGACGGGCTGGTCGACTGCGCCGAGGCGGTCGGGCGCTGCACCCTCGGCGTCCGGGTCGGGGGCGGGGCGTCGTCCGACGACCACTCCGCCCCGCTGGTCTTCCGCGCCGACCTGCCCCCGATCGCCGGGCCGGAGGTCGTGGTCGAGGGGGACGAGGGCACCGTCGGCGACGGCAACACGCTGCTCATCACCGCGACCGGGGTCGAGGCCGGCGAGACCATCCGCGTCTACCAGTGCGTGGTGGTGGTGGTCGGAGGGGACGATGCCCGGGTCTGCTCGACGGCGCGGAGCCGGGGAGCCGTCGTCCAGGACGGTCCCGAGACCCAGCTCGTCTTCACCGCCTTCCACGACGTCCTGGCCGACCTCCCGGGCGCCGACTACGCCCCGGAGTGGACGGCGTGCGCGCCGTGCCAGCTGATCATCGAGGTCGGGGAGCGGTCGAGCCCCGTCGCGGTGCTCCCCATGGAGATGGAGCCGACCGACACCCCCATCCGCCCCACCGTGGCCCTCGATCCAGGCGGGCCGGTGGCCCCGGGGGAGCGGGTCGGGGTGCGGGCCGCGGGGCTCCAGCCGGGAAGCCGGGTCCCGATCGGATGGTGCCCGGCGGCCCGCTTCCAGGGCGGCGGCGACCCGCCGTGCCTGTTCCCCGACCCGGCGTCGGAGGCGGGGTTCCCCGTGGACGACGACGGGACCATCGTCCTCGACGGCTATCTGCTCCCCTCGGCGGGGTTCCAGGTCGGGGGGGCGGACTGCTCGACCCCCGGGACCTGCGGCATCGGGCTCGACGCCGGCGATGCCTTCAGCCTCATGGCCCTCGCGCCGCTGGACCTGAGC